>CALHQN010000273.1 GCA_938036585.1 uncultured Campylobacter sp. | reverse complement strand
TCGGCTTGCCGCTGGTGATCCATGTCGGTAACGAAAGCTCGGTGCCGAGCTCGCGCCGCTACGAAGCGCTAGAGATGATCTATGCGCCGCTTGAGCTGGGCGTTACGACGGTGTGCGCGCACATGGCGATTAACTATGAGTATTCGCATATTTTTCGTGCGCTCTCGCGCCGCCCGCGAAATTTCGGACACGATTATTTCGCGCTTTTGGCGCTTCTGCGTACGCACAAAAACCTCTACGCCGACGTTTCTGCTCTGATGACGCCGGTGCGCGCTAAGGCTCTGCCCCATCTTGCGAGCCAAACGGACGTGCACTCGCGCCTGCTTTACGCTTCGGACTTTCCAGTGCCGTATTCTGCGATATACAACACCTACGATCTGCGCCTGTCGCAGCGTATCGCGCTGCATAAAGAGCCCAACCCTTTCGATCGCAACGCGCGCGGGCTGCTCGCGTATTTCGGCGAGGATAGCGAGCTGTGGAGCAATTACAAAAAAATTCTGCCCTTTGCGTAGATGGTTAAATTTAGGGTGTGCGGTTAGAATTCGGTGCATTTGCAGCTTTTCGTAGTTGGTTCCGAGCAAATGTAGCAAATGACATAGTGAGCGCGAGTAATGGAGCGGTCGGCGCTGTCTGTATAGCGAGAAAAAAAGGCGAAACGTGCGTCGGGCAAAGCGCTCAGTAGAGAGCTGATAACGAAGCATGCGCCGCGAAATTTCACAGGACAAAATTCCGCAAACGGCAATTCGCAAAATTCTGCAAATTCTGCCGCCGCAAATTCGGCAGGTATCGGCTAAGTGCGCCCGCCCGACGCTAAATTTTAAAATTTAAACTAAGCGGCACGTATCGTAGCGCCGAACCACCCTTTGGCGCTAAGCAAATTTTGAAATTTCGGCGGTAAATTTAGTCCGCCGGTAAACTAAACAAAACGGCGGGATCATACACGGCGACACGCTGCTGTTTAAATTTAGCTTGCAGACGCGCTAAATCCTAGCTGTGAGATGATTTGCTCCAAATTTTATAATGACGGCTCGCTTGAAATTTTAAACCACTAGCGCAATCTGCAAAATTTAGCGGCAGCCCGCCTGAAATCTGCATTGCACCACGCCGCCTGTGCCGCATCGGCGCCGCGTCACATGATTTACGCTCAAAACCGATTTACACTTATCAAAGCCGCTAAAGCATCGACGACGCGCTGTGTCATTCGCGCCGAATTGCGCTGCACCATTCTTGTCGCATTACTTGCGCTATAAAATTTCAACGTAGGTTTGTTTTAAATTTCATTGCATCGCACAAAAAACCGTTGCGCGAGAAATTATAACGGCGACTAGCTTTAAATTTACGTTTCGTGCCGCTTCTCGGCTTGTCTATTCAATCTCTCGCCGCTCCTGTTCTACTGCGCCGCAAATTTTAAAATTTACCCTAATTTTAGGAGTTTACGAGCTTTAAAAGTGCCTTTGAAATTCTTGCGATCTCATCTTGCATATGCCCGCCCGGATTTTGCTCAAACTCCGCTTTTGCGCCCGCACTGCGGCATTTTGCGATAAAATTTCGCGCCGTCTCGTCGCAGA
This sequence comes from uncultured Campylobacter sp., assembly GCA_938036585.1. Lineage (GTDB taxonomy): Bacteria > Campylobacterota > Campylobacteria > Campylobacterales > Campylobacteraceae > Campylobacter_B. The sequence continues at coordinate 5,459 of CALHQN010000273.1, read as the reverse complement.
GTGCTCCGCGCGGATTTTTCGGGTTCATCTCGGCCTCGCCCAAGGACGCGTAGACGTGTGCCAGCCCCCTTTGCAGCGAGTGTGCGGCGACGAAGGCATCAAAGCCGCCGAACCAAAACGACGCCGAGACGCAGGCGATCTTTTGAAATTTATCGCTCGCAAACGCCGCATACGCACTAAAAAGCCCTGCCAGCGAGTATCCCGCGCACGCTCGCCACGCAGGCTTTCCCGCGCCGAATACGTGCCGCTCGATACGCGGGATCAGCTCGTCCGTAAATTTTTCTAAGTGCGCCGCGCCGCCGCCTGCGAAATCGCGCACCCCCTTAAACGGCGATTTTGCCGCCCACGGGCTAAGCTTATCGCCCCACTGCGCCTCGTTTAGATAGATCGCCGCAAGCACGAAATCCACGCCGCTTTGTCGCGAGACGAGTTCGTAAATTTCGCCCGTACCGGTCGCGCCAAACTCCAAGGCGTGTAGGTAGATGATCGGTGCGGACGCGGCTTCTTTTGTAAAGGAGGGCGCAGCCGCAAAAGACGGCGCGTGTGGGGCGAAAATTTCTACGCGCAGGTCGTCAAATTCCAAACTTTGCATCGCTGAACCTTTAAAAGTTATTAAAATTTAATAGAATTTTGTGTAAAATTACCGAATTTAACACTAGAGGAACTTAAAATTGGCCTTGATCGAGCTTATCGATGTTACGAAAAAATTCGGCTCTCACGTCGTTTTAGACGGCGTAAATTTCGCACTGGACGCTAACGAGCGCGTCGCCGTGATCGGCAAAAACGGCGGCGGCAAATCCACGCTGATAAAGATCGTCGCGGGGCTGTGCGAGACCGACGAGGGGCGCGTGATCACTCAAAACGGGCTAAATATCCAGATGCTCGCTCAAACGCCGAAATTTGAAGACAATCTCTCGGTCAAAGACGCGCTGCGACGGGAGCTAGCTGAAATTTACGCCGCCCTTAGCGAATACGACGCGATCTCGAGCAAAATCGCCGCGCAGCCCGAAAACAAGGAGCTTTTAGCGCGCCAGGACGAGCTGATTAAATTTATCGAGGCCAAGGACGGCTGGCAGATCGACAATAAGATCGAGCAGGTGCTGCAAAATTTCGGACTTAAAATTTACGAAAACCGCTCCGTCTGTACGCTTAGCGGCGGCGAAATTCGTCGCGTGGCGCTGGGCGCGCTGGTGCTTAAAAAGCCCGACGTGCTGCTGCTGGACGAGCCCACGAACCACCTTGATGTCTATATGGTGAAATTTCTAGAGGAGATGCTGCTTAGCTCGAAGCAGACGATCGTTTTTATTAGCCACGATCGCTACTTCATAGACCGCTTGGCGACGCGCAGTATCGAGATCGAAGAGGGTAAAATTTCAAATTTCGACGGCGGATATGAAAATTATTTAAGGCGCAAGCAGGAGATGCTCGCCTCGCTCGAAAAGTCCCACGAGACGCTGCTTAAACAGCTGCGCGCCGAGGAGGAGTGGCTACACCGCGGCGTAAAAGCTCGCCTAAAGCGCAACGAAGGGCGCAAGGCGCGTATCATGCAGATGAGGCAGGATGCGAAGAAAAACCCGGGCGCGATCCGTCGCGTGCGGCTCGAGCTGGAGCGCGCAAGCAGGAGCTTTAACGGCACGGGCGGCGACAATCGCAAAAAGATGCTCTTTGAATGCACGAATATCGGTAAAATTTTAAACGGCAAGGTGCTTTTTAAAGGCTTTTCGGCGCGGGTTTTGCAGGGCGAGCGTATCGGCATCGTAGGCGCTAACGGCGCGGGTAAGAGCACTCTGCTTAAAATTCTACTCGGCCGTAGCAAGATCGATGCGGGCGAGATCAAACGCGGCGAGATCAGGATCGGCTACTTCGATCAGACCCGCAGCGGCATCACGGACGATAAAAGTATAATCGAAATTTTCTGCCCCAACGGCGGCGATCATATCAACGTCCGCGGCAGCTACATGCACGTATATGGGTATTTGAAAAATTTCTTGTTTCCGAAGGAGTTTTTAGATAAGCCCGTCGGCGTTCTTAGCGGCGGCGAAAAGAACCGCCTGGCGCTTGCCAAGCTCTTTACCGAGCAGTACGATTGCTTGATTTTGGACGAGCCGACGAATGATCTTGATATCGCGACGATCAATATTTTGGAAGATTATCTGCTAAGCTTCGAAGGTGCGGTAATCATCGTAAGCCACGATCGCTATTTCATCGATAAGATCACGAATAAGCTTTGGGTTTTTGAGAAAAACGGCGTCATCGATCAAATTCAAATGCCCTATTCGCAGTATTTGGAGTTTGAAGACGAGATGGCGGAGATCGATCAGATCGAGGCCGACGCTGGCGCGAGCGCGAGCGCGGAGGAAGGCGGCCGCGAAAATAAAAAGGAAAAAACGAGCGCCGCGAAGCTTAGCTACAAACAGAATAAAATTTTAGAAGAGTACCCCGCTAAAATCGAGGCTATCGAGGCGCGCATAAAGGAGCTAAATCACGCGCTCTCGACGCCTGAAATTTATCAAAAGCTCGGGATGCAGGGGCTTTTTGAAGAGCTTGAAGAAAAAAGAGGAACGTTAAACAATATGGAAAATGAATATTACGAAGTGCTTTCGCTCGCCGAGAGCCTAAAGTAGGCGCGATGGTTTGGTTTTTGATCTTTTTATACGCGCTTTACACGATTTATAAAATTTCGCTTGATCTGCTTGAGTTAAGTTTCATCCGCGCCAAGCTAAAAGAGCCTGCGGTGGTGCTTAGCGAGGATGATTATCGCAAGGCGGGCGAGGTCGGCGCGGTAAATTTAAAATTTAATATATTTTCGCACTGCTTTTCTTTTGCGGTGGCGCTTATTTGGATAATTGCGGGCGCGGGCGCGTTACAGCGCGCGATATATGATCTAGCGGGCGATGGGATTTTGGCGGGAAGCTGCTTTGTAACGGCGTTTTTAATCATCGGCGGCGCGATATCGCTTCCGCTTGAGATCTACAAAACCTTCGTCAAAGACAGGCGCCTAGGCTTTTCCACGATAACGCCCGCCGTTTTCGTAAAAGACACGCTAAAATCGCTCGCGCTCACGCTGGTTTTTGGCTTTGCGGTAGCCTCTGCGCTCGTTTTTTGCGTAAATAGCTTGGGTACGCACTGGTGGGTCTGGGGCTTTCTACTAAGCTTCGGCATAGTTTTACTGATAAATCTGATCTATCCGACCGTTATCGCGCCGCTGTTTAATAAGATGCAGCCGCTAGAGCACGGCGAGCTAAAAGAGCGCATAGAGGGGCTTTTGCAACGCTGCGGCTTTAAAAGTAGCGGCGTTTTTACGATCGACGCGAGCAAGCGCGACAAGCGCCTAAACGCCTATTTCGGCGGCTTCGGAGCGACGAAAAAGGTCGTACTTTTCGACACGCTCATAGAGAAGCTGAGCGAGGATGAAATTTTAGCCGTTTTAGGGCACGAGCTCGGGCATTTCAAACACGGCGACATTTTAAAAAATTTAGCGCTTAGCTTCGTGCTTTTGGGCGCGACGTTTGCGGTATTCGGAAACCTCCCCGCAGGCGTGTTCGGCGCGCTAGGACTTAACGCGGACGGCGGCGCGACGCTGGTTTTTATGATTTTGTTTGCGCCGATTTTGCATGCGTTTTTTGAGCCCGTAATCTCCAAGCTTAGCCGCATGCACGAATTTAGCGCGGACCGGCATGGCGCGAGCATGCAGGATAAAAAGAGCATGATCGGCGCGCTAAAGAAGCTGGGCAGCGAAAACAAGGCGTTTCCGCTCGCTCATAAAATTTACGCCGCGGTGTATCATTCGCACCCGAGCCTGTATGAGCGCATAAGAGAGCTTGATGAGGATCGCTGAGGCGCTAGGATGGGGCTTGGGGCAGTGCGGCTCAAAATACGTCGCGCGCGAAATTTTAAAGCTTTGCGAGCGACTTAGTGACGAGCAGCTCGTGCTAAGATGCTCGGAGGAGCTCGCGCACGAAGCGGAGTTTCGCGCTAAGATTATGGAATTTAAAGATGGTCGCCCGCTTGAATACATCACGCAAAGCTGCGAGTTTATGGGCTTTAAATTTTATGTCGACGAGCGGGTGCTGATACCGCGCTGCGAGACCGAAATTTTAGTGAAAAAAGCGCTTGCTTTGGCGCAGAGCTTGGGCGAGCCGCGCATTTGCGAGATCGGCACGGGCAGCGGTATAATCGCTATCTGCTTAAAAAAGCTACTTCCTTCTTGCCGCATCACGGCTAGCGACATCAGCGCGGATGCGCTTGAGGTAGCGCGTGCAAACGCCGCAAGCTTGGGCGCAGACGTCGAGTTCGTGCACTGCGCCTACGCAGATGAGATCGCGGGCGAGTTTGATCTCATCGTCTCAAATCCCCCATACATCGCAAACTCCTACGAATTAGACGTGCGCGTGCTGCAGGAGCCGAAACAGGCGCTGTTTGGCGGCGAGAGGGGGAATGAAATTTTAAAACGCATCGTGCTGATCGCCGCACGGCGCGCAAAATTTCTAGCCTGCGAGATGGGCTACGATCAAAAGCAGAGCTTGTCGGCGTTTTTGCGCGAGCAGGGCTTTAGAGCGGAATTTTACAAAGATTTGGCGCAGTTTGATCGCGGATTCGTCGCGCGAAATTTAAACAGATCGTAGGCGCGCCGTGCAAAGCTCGCAACTACGCAGGCTGCTTTATTACAAAGCGTTCGGCTACCGCTACGTAAGCGCCGAAATTTTAAGCGGCAGCGAGCGATTTTTTAAGGCGCTGGACGCGCTGCGATCCGCTACCGCCGAGTGCAATCTCTGTGAGCTCGCCAAAACGCGCGCTGGAAGCGGCGAGCAAAATTTTAAAAATTTCAAAACTATCAAAAATTTTAAAAATTCTAAAACCCCCGCGAACGTAAAACTTATGATCGTAGCTCTCGCGCCGGGCGCTAACGAGGGTTTTGGCGGCGGTTTGGAGGCTGAAGTAGCAGCGGCGCTAGATCAAATTTGCGCGCCCGAGCAGATCTATTTTAGCTTTCTGATAAAGTGCGTAGTGCCGCAAAATAGGCGCATAAGCTCGGAAATAATTTTAAAATGCGCGCCCTATCTGACCGACGAGATCAAAATTTTAAAGCCCAAAGTCGTGCTTTGCCTAGGGGAGCTCTGCTGCAAAATCGTGCTGCGAAACGGCGATTTGGCGGGCATGGACGTGCTGCACGGCTCGGTCTTTAACGAGGGCGGCATCAGCTTCGTGCCGAGCTTCGATCCCGCATTCATCGCGCAAAATCCGAGCAAGGCGGAGCTTTTCAAAGAGGATCTGCAAAAGATAAAAGAGCTGCTGTGAGGCGCATTTTGGCGCTTGTTCTGCATGCTATTTTGATTTTGTGTGCGGCTTTTTGCGTGGGCGCCGCGATTTTCATTGCGGCGAGCGAGCGGACGAGACGAATTCGATCGGCTTAAATTTTGTGGGCAAGCGGGATTTAGCGAGGCAAAACACAGACTCGA
>CALHQN010000272.1 GCA_938036585.1 uncultured Campylobacter sp. | reverse complement strand
CGATACCCGAGTCAAAAAACGCTATTTTCAAATCTTTATCCAAGGTTAAATTTAATGCGCGATTATAGCTCAATTCAGGTAAAATCTAAATTTCGAACCGCTTGAGCGCGGAATCTAACGATAAAATTCAAAACGAATCAAGCGGTCATATAGGAGCATTTAGCATAAATTCTACGCAGGCAAAAGCGCAAATCAAGGTGCAGATAAAATTTAACGCTACGATAAAATTTCAGCGTTAAATTTACGCTCCAATCGCTGTAAATTTAGCCCTATTTATACGGCTCGCCGACCTTCAGCCGCCGCGCGCCATCATACACGCGCAGTCCGCCAAGACCACAAGGATGTCGTCATACGCACTTCCCTCATCGTATAATGCCCATCGCCGCCGATGCTCTGTATCTTGCCCCCTGCTCGATCGTTTCAAATTTTGAAATTTCGCCCGAGTCGTGATCACTCTTAAAATGCTCGCTTCATATCTTTTTACCGATAAACGCTGCTGCTTACTCCTTGGCTAAATTTAAACTCGACCGGACGACTAAAATTTTTAAAATTTTAGTGTGTTTTTACTAGAATTTTTAAAATTTTATAAAGCAGGAAAGGGGATAAAATGGCTGCGAACGACGAGGCACTAAATCTGGCGCTAAATTTCGAGCGCGACGGCTTTAGCATGCCGTGTATTTACGAGCGGTTTTGGCGGCTACAAGGTGATGCGGCGGCGTATTTTGCGCTAGCGGACAGCCTGCTGCGCGGGCGGCGGCTTTAAATTTGCGATTTAAATTAATGCGGCATTTTAAGGCGGCGACAAAATGATAGAGATAAACCTTTGCAAAGATATTCTATGCATAACGATAGATGAAAGCCGCATCGAGCGGTTTTGCGCGCTGTTTGCCGAGCAGGAATTTGAGATCAAACAGAGCGGCGACGGACGGCTTAAATGCGATCGCGGCATGAGTCTTAAATTTAGCCGCGGCGAGCGATCCGAAGCGGTCGTGACGAAAAACTGCGTCAGCATCCTTGCAAGCGGGCGCGAATTTAACGAGATAGCGGGCCTACTTGAAAGCTATCTGCGCGGCGATAGGAGATTTCCACTAGACATCTCGCTGGAGCAGCTGGGCTTCGCCATTTCGCCCGCAGAGATCTGCGACATCGTATTTGAATGCGGAAAGTTTAAAGATCGCGTGTAGCGGCGCATTTAAAAAAACAGATCGAGCCGCGGTAAAATTTATCCGAGCAAAGCAAAGCTCTAAAGCAAAATTTAGCGGCAAAAGACCTCGCTTGCGCCAAGCGCGCGGACGAACAAAACTTCGCAAAGCTTAAAATTTCAGATCCGACGCGATACCAAGAGATAAATTTCGCTGAATTTAGCGCAGCTTACGAGGGAGCGGCGCCAAATTTACCGCCGCGCGCCCGCGTCTATTTTATAAATCTCGATTTGCACGGCAAGCCCTTTAAATTTTACCGTGCCGCGGTGCGGCTTCGGTTTTTG
>CALHQN010000271.1 GCA_938036585.1 uncultured Campylobacter sp. | reverse complement strand
CGTTTGCTGCTTTTATCGCGGCCTTTTGCGCGAGCAGCTCGTCCGCCACGGCGTTTAAAATTTCAAATTTAGCCTTGCTATCAAGTCTCAAAAGATCGCTGCAAGCGGCCTTTGCGCGCTTACAGATCTCTAAAATTTCGTTCATTTTCACTCCTTAATCTATAAATCAAATCGCATGCTGCGTATAAAAATGCCGCGAGCGTCGCCTGTATCGCGTCCAAAATTCCTGCGCGTCTTATTTTTATCCGTGCGCGACGGCTTAAATTTAGCGCGCTTCGGGCCATTTTATTTCGGATTTTCTTACGTCAAAATTTCGCTTACTCGCCAGGCATTACGCCCAACCTTCTCATTTCAATTCGCGCATAGCGCTTTTACGTAATCCGCCGGCTCATATCCGCGCAGTTCAAGAACGTCTAGCTCGCCGTTTTTATCGGCGTCCGGTTCGTCAAATTTTGCCGTCCACGCCGCGCCTGCCAAAAGTAGCGCAAAAAATATAATCTTTTTCATCTACGTCCTCCGTTTAAAATTTTAAACGCGCGAACACGGCTAAAATTTCATTGCAGCGCGATATTATCCGCGTGGATCGCGTCATCGTCGCTTTTGTAGCCTAAAGCTTGCTCTATCTCATCGCTTTTTACCCCCGCTATGCGCGCAAGCTCGCAGCTTGAATAGTTGCTAATGCCGTGCGCCAGCAGCTTGCCGTCGGTCGCGCAGACGTTTACGATCTCGCCGCGCTCAAACTCGCCGCGCACCTCGGCAATCCCGACCGCAAGCAGGCTTTTGCCCGATTTTATCGCCTCTGCCGCCCCTGCGTCGATAATCACCGCGCCTTTGCTAATCGCGCCGTATGCGAGCCAGTATTTACGCGAGCTAAGCCGCGCCGCGCCCGCGCTAAAGAGGGTGCCTACCTCCTCGCCCGCCGCTATTTTAAGCAAAATTCCGTCCGTACGCCCGTTTGCGATGATCAGGCTAGTGCCGATCTGATTTGCCATTTGCGCCGCCGCGATCTTGGTCGCCATGCCGCCCGTGCCGAATTTACTGCCCTCGCCGCCTGCCATTTTGACGACGTGCTCGTCGATTTTTTCGATAAAGTTTAAAAGTTTTGCGTCCGCGTGCTCGCTCGGATTTTTGTCGTACAGCCCGTCGATGTCGCTTAAAATCACGAGCAGATCCGCATCGATTAGCCCCGCAACGAGCGCGCTTAGCGTATCGTTATCACCCACTTTCAGTTCATCTGCTACGACGGGATCGTTTTCGTTTATGATCGGTACGATGCCGCGCGAGAGTAGCTCTGCGCAGACGTTTCGCACGCTAAGATAGCGCGCCCTGTCGCTAAAATCGCCTCGGCTTAACAGCAGCTGTGCGATAATGCGGTCGTGCGCCCAAAACAGCCGCTCGTAAAGATGCATCAGCGCGACCTGTCCGACCGCCGCTAGAGCCTGCTTGCGGCTTAAAATTTTAGGTCTTTGCGCGATGCCTAGCAGCCCCATGCCCGCGCCCACGGCGCCCGAGCTTACCAAAGCCACGCAAAAGCCCGCATCTTTTAGCTTGCAAATTTGCGCGACTAGACTTTTGATGAGCCGCTCATTTAGCGAACCGTCCGCATTGGTAAGCGTTGAGGTACCGATTTTTACGACGATACGTTTTGCGCCGCCTAGAAGCTCTTTTCTACCCATTTTCCGCTCCAAAATTTTTGAAAATTATATCGAAAACGGCTTATTTTAAATTTTATGTTTTAAGCTGTGCGCGGCGCACTTTTGGCTAAAATTTCTAAAGCAGTTCTCTTTTTTCTAAGCATTATATTTGTGGCGCCTGCGCGCAGGTTTAAATTTAATTTGGCGTTGTCGCGCTGCGAGTTTAAATTTTAGCGGAGTAAATTTTATAGATTTGAC
>CALHQN010000270.1 GCA_938036585.1 uncultured Campylobacter sp. | reverse complement strand
CCAAAGATATGGCGGGCTTTAACATTCCTGTTATCATCACGGTTTATGCTGATAAAAGCTTTACTTTCATCACTAAGCAACCGCCTGCGACGGATTTGATCAAAAAAGCGGCGAAGATAGATAAAGGTTCGGACAACCCTCTTAAAAAGAAGGTAGCGTCCCTAACGAAAGCTCAGGTTTTAGAGATCGTCGAGAAAAAGATCGCCGATCTGAATACCAAAGATAGAGAGCAGGCTGCTAGGATTATAGCGGGTTCGGCTCGTTCTATGGGTATTACGGTCACTGACTAGACCTTTTGACCGCTAAGGTTTAAAAAAGCGGTAGCACTTTAATTGCGGAGAAATATATGCCAAAAAATTCAAAAAGATTCAACGAACTTTTAAAAAAAGTTGACGTAAATAAAATTTATAGCGTAGACGAAGCGGTAAGCACGGTAAAAACTTTAGCTTCTGCTAAATTTGACGAGACGGTGGAGATCGCTCTTAAACTAAACGTAGATCCAAGACATGCCGATCAGATGGTGCGCGGCTCGGTCGTTTTGCCTGCTGGTACGGGAAAAAGCGTTCGCGTAGCCGTGATCGCAAAAGACGCAAAGGCTAGCGAGGCTAGCGAAGCGGGTGCTGATATCGTGGGCGCCGATGATCTGATCGAAGAGATTCAAAAAGGAAATATAAATTTCGACGTTCTTATCGCCACTCCAAATTTAATGGGGTTAGTCGGTAAGGTAGGTCGTATTCTCGGTCCAAAAGGCGTTATGCCGAATCCTAAAACCGGAACCGTTACTATGGATGTCGCTCAGGCCGTTAAAAACGCCAAGGGCGGACAGGTAAATTTCCGCGTCGATAAGCAGGGAAATATCCACGCAGGCCTCGGCAAGGTGAGCTTTAGCAAAGAGCAGCTTTTAGATAATCTAAATGCGTTCGTAAAAACCATTAATAAACATAAACCCGCCACGGCAAAGGGCAAATACGTAACTCACGCATCGCTTTCGCTTACTATGAGCCCTGCGGTTACGCTGGATAATCAAGAAATAATCGATTTAAAATAAAATTTTAAATTTTTATCTTAGATTGGAGATAGCTCAAGGTTTTTAACTTAATTGGTCGAAATTTTAAAATTTCGATCGCTTGGCTTGAAATCACCGATCGGAAAGGAGACCTAATGACGAGAGACGAAAAATCAAAGATAGTAGCGGAGCTTGGCGAGGCTTTCAAAGCTAGCGAAGCTATAGTAATTTCCGATTTTAAAGGCCTTAGCGTTAAGCAGCTTGAAGATCTTAGAAATAGCGCGCGCGAAGCGGGCGTGAAGGTTCGGGTTATTAAAAACACCCTAGCTAATATCGCATTAAAAAATGCCGAAAAAAACGGACTTAGCTTTAAAGATACCAATATCTTCTTATGGGGCGAGCAGCTTTCTGTATGTAAAGTAGCGGCTAAATTTGAAGAGAAAAACGAAATTTTTAAGCTTAAGACCGCTCATATCGATGGGGAAGTAGCCGGCGTAGATAAGGTTAGAGCGCTTTCGAAGATGCCTTCGAGAGACGAGCTTATCGCGATGCTGCTTCAAGTATGGAATGCGCCGATTCAAAATTTTACGATCGGCCTCAATGCGCTTAAGCAGAAAAAAGAAGCTAGCGCTTAATTAAAATTTAGGAGAATAAAATGGCAATTTCAAAAGAAGATGTTTTAGAGTATATCTCTAATCTTTCGGTGCTAGAGCTTAGCGAACTAGTTAAAGAATTCGAAGAAAAATTCGGCGTAAGCGCAGCTCCGGTTATGGTAGCTGGCGGCGCAGGTGCTGGCGGCGCAGGTGCGGCAGCGGCTGAGGAGAAAACAGAATTCGACGTCGTATTGCTTGATGCAGGCGATAAGAAAATCAATGTAATTAAGGTCGTTCGCGCCTTAACGGGCCTTGGTCTAAAAGAAGCCAAAGATGCTACCGAGGCTACTCCGTCCGTTCTTAAAGAGGGACTTAACAAAGAAGACGCCGAGAAGGCTAAAAAAGAGCTTGAAGAAGCAGGCGCTAAAGTCGAACTCAAATAAATCGCGAAATTTTAAAATTTCGCATACAAATGTGTGCCGGTGCGCTGCATCGGCACTTCTTTCTTTAAAATACAACTACGAGGTAGTGGAATGTTAAATAGCCTATATTCAGGAAATCGTCTCAGGGTGGATTTTTCAAAAGTCCCTAAAGAGATTGAAATTCCGAATTTATTACAACTGCAAAAGAAAAGTTTTGATCATTTTTTAAATCTTGATAACTCGGGTGGAGAAAGCGGCATAGAGAAGGTTTTCAAAGCCATTTTTCCTATCCACGACGCACAGAATAGACTAAGCATCGAGTATGTAAGCAGCGAAATTTCAAAGCCAAAATATTCGATCAGAGAATGCATGGAAAGAGGGCTTACTTATTCGGTAAATTTAAAGATGAAGCTCCGCTTGCTCGTGCATGAGCGCGACGAAAAGACGGGCAAAAAAATCGGCGTAAAAGAGATCAAAGAGCAAGATATATTTATCCGCGACATTCCTTTAATGACCGATAGAATTTCATTTATCATAAACGGCGTAGAGCGCGTCGTCGTAAATCAGCTGCACAGAAGCCCGGGCGTAATCTTCAAAGAGGAAGAGAGTCCAACCGTTCTAAATAAACTTATCTACACCGCTCAAATAATACCTGATCGCGGCAGCTGGCTATACTTTGAATACGACGTAAAAGACGTATTATACGTGCGCATAAATAAAAGGCGCAAGGTTCCGATCACGATCCTATTTCGCGCACTCGGTTATAAAAAACAAGACATTATAAAATTATTTTATCCTATTAAGACGATCTATATTAAAAAAGGAAAATTCCTAACCGATTTCGATCCTAAAGAGTATTCCGGCAGGCTCGATTACGACATTATAAACGAAAAGGGCGAGGTGCTTCATCAAGCAAGCAAGCGCCTAACATCAAAAAAAGCGGAGAAGCTGGCGGAGGACGGACTAAAGCTAATCGAATATCCGGCTGAAATTTTAGCCGAGCGCTACCTAGCCGACGCCATCGTCGATAAAAACAGCGGCGAAGTACTTTTTGATTCGCTAACCGCGCTTGATGAGGGCAAGCTAGCCAAGATCGCCAACACCGAGAAAAAATTTACGATCGCTAATGACCTGGCTAGCGGCGTAGATACTTCGATCATAAATTCCTTCATCCAAGATGCCGACGCGCTTAAGCTCTTGCAGCAAAGCGAAGGCGTGGACGATGAGAATGACCTTGCCGCGATTAGAATTTACAAGGTTATGCGCCCCGGCGAGCCGGTGGTAAAAGAAGCGGCAAAGAGCTTCGTAAACGATCTATTTTTCAATCCGGAGCGCTACGATCTGACCAAAGTCGGTCGCATGAAGATGAATCATAAACTAGGCATCGAGGCGCCGGAGTACGTAACCGTGCTAACTAGTGAAGATATCATCAAAACCGCAAAATACCTAATCAGGGTCAAAAACGGCGACGGTTTCATCGACGATCGCGATAATCTTGGCAATCGCCGCATCCGCTCGATCGGCGAGCTTTTGGCAAACGAGATGCACCTTGGATTTATCAAGGTTCAAAAGGCGATCAAGGATAAATTTACCGGCATCAGCGGCAATTTAGAGGAGCTTATGCCGTATGATTTCGTAAATCCAAAGATTATCACCACTACGCTTATGGAATTTTTCACTGGCGGCCAGCTAAGCCAGTTTATGGATCAGACCAACCCGCTTAGCGAGGTTACGCACAAGCGCCGTCTATCTGCGCTGGGCGAGGGCGGTTTGGTTAAAGAGCGCGCTGGCTTTGAGGTGCGCGACGTTCATCCTACGCACTACGGTAGAATTTGTCCTATCGAGACGCCGGAGGGTCAAAATATCGGTCTGATCAATACCCTAGCGACCTATGCGAAGGTAAACGATCTAGGCTTCGTCGAGGCTCCGTATAAAAAGGTCGCAGACGGCAAGGTCACCGACGAGATCGTCTATCTTACCGCTACGCAGGAAGAGGGGCTCGTAATCGCTCCGGCGTCCGCTAAATTGGACGAAGAGGGCAATATAGTAGAGGAACTTTTGGAGGTCAGAAAAGATGGCGAAAATATTATGGCTAAACGCGAGGATATTTCGCTGATAGATCTTTGCTCGGGTATGGTCGCGGGCGTAGCGGCGTCGCTGATTCCGTTCTTGGAGCATGACGATGCGAACCGCGCCTTGATGGGTTCGAACATGCAGCGCCAAGCAGTGCCGCTTCTGCACTCCACCGCTCCTATCGTAGGAACGGGTATGGAGGCGATTATCGCGCGCGATTCGTGGGAAGCGATCAAAGCCGGTCGCGACGGCGTCGTAGAAAAGGTCGATAATAAAAATATATTTATTTTGGGCGAGGATGAGAAGGGGCCGTTTATCGATCACTACTCGATGGAGAAAAATTTACGCACAAACCAAAACACTACCTTTTCACAGCGCCCGATCGTGCGTAAAGGCGACGTGATAAAAGCCGGTCAAATCATAGCCGACGGTCCTAGTATGGACGGCGGCGAGCTTGCGATCGGCAAAAACGCCCTCATAGCTTTCATGCCGTGGCACGGCTATAATTACGAGGACGCCGTCGTCATGAGCGAAAAGATGATCCGCGCCGACGAATATACCAGCGTGCATGTTTATGAGAAAGATATCGAGGCCAGAGAGCTTAAAGACGGCGTAGAGGAGATCACTCGCGATATCCCTAACATCAAAGAGGAGGAGCTTACTCACCTTGATGATAGCGGTATCGTAAAGATCGGTACTCACGTAAAGCCGGGCATGATCTTGGTAGGCAAGGTAACTCCGAAGGGCGAGGTTAAGCCAACCCCAGAGGAGAGGCTTTTGCGCGCAATTTTTGGCGAGAAGGCGGGGCATGTGGTAAATAAATCGCTCTACGCTACCGCTTCGATGGAAGGCGTAGTAATCGACGTTAAAATTTTTACCAAAAAGGGCTACGAGAAAGATCAACGCACGAACAAAGCCTATGAGGATGAAAAAACCGAGCTCGAAAGGGAGCATCACGACAGGCTTTTGATGCTCGATCGCGAGGAGATGTTAAAGGTAGTGGCGCTTCTTTCAAAAAGCGCTTTACAAAGCGATCAAAGCCTTAATAAAAAAGATTATAAAAAGGGCGACAAGGTTAAAAAAGAGGAGCTTGAAAGCTCCAACCGCTTTGCGTTAAATTCCTTCGTCAAAGGGTATTCTAAAGCTGTTCAAAAGGAATACGAGGAGCTTAAAAATCACTTTCAAAACGAAAAGCGCAAGCTCAAAGAGGAGCATGACGAAAAGATCGAAATTTTAGAAAAAGACGATATCTTGCCAAGCGGCGTCGTTAAGCTCGTAAAGGTTTATATTGCGACTAAGCGCAAGCTAAAAGTGGGCGATAAGATGGCGGGCCGCCACGGAAATAAGGGTATCGTTTCAAATATCGTTCCTGAGGTCGATATGCCGTATCTACCTAGCGGACAGCGCGTGGATATCGTGCTAAATCCTCTCGGCGTTCCAAGCCGTATGAATATCGGCCAGATAATGGAGAGCCACTTGGGTCTTGTGGGCTGGCGTTTAGGTGAGCAGATAGCTCAAATTTTAGAGGAAAAAACGGGCGAGTGGATAAAAACCCTTCGCGCAAAGATGATAGAGATCGCGGGCGTTTCCAAGCTGATGCAGGCTAAAAAAACGCTTGAGAAGATCAGCGACGAGGATCTTTTGAAATACGCTAGAGACTGGGCGAAAGGGGTTAGATTTTCCGCTCCGATATTCGAAGGCATCGTGCCGGAGGATTTCAAAAGGCTATTTGAGATGGCGAATATCGATCAGGACGGCAAGACCGAGCTTTATGACGGCCGCACCGGCGAAAAGATCAAAGAGCGCGTAAACGTGGGCTGCATGTATTATCTTAAGCTGCACCACCTAGTCGATGAGAAGGTTCACGCAAGAAGCACAGGCCCTTACAGCCTAGTCACGCAGCAGCCGGTCGGCGGCAAGGCGCTATTCGGTGGTCAAAGATTCGGCGAGATGGAAGTTTGGGCCCTGGAGGCATACGGCGCGGCATACACGCTTCGCGAAATGCTAACGATCAAATCCGACGACGTCGATGGACGTTTGGCTGCGTATAAGGCGCTAACAAAGGGCGAAAACGTTCCGTCTACCGGAATTCCTGAGACATTTTTTGTTTTAACAAACGAGCTTAAATCGCTTGCTCTGGACGTTGAAATTTACGAGAATGGAGAGAATAAATGAGCGATAATACAAATTTAGAAAGAATAGAGATCAAAGAGGACGCCAGAGTCCACGACTTCGACGCATTTGCCATTACGATTGCGAGCCCCGAGCAGATCAAAGCTTGGAGCCACGGCGAGGTAAAAAAGCCCGAGACTATCAACTACCGCACGCTCAAACCGGAGCGCGACGGGCTTTTTTGCGCTAAAATTTTCGGCCCCGTAAGGGATTATGAGTGCATATGCGGTAAATATAAAAAGATGCGCTACAAAGGCTGGAAGTGCGAGAAATGCGGCGTCGAAATCACAAGCTCGAAGGTTCGTCGCACGAGAATGGGGCATATCGAGCTCGTAACGCCGGTAGCTCATATTTGGTACGTAAGCTCCTTGCCTAGCCGCATCGGTACGCTTCTAAATATCAAGATGAAAGATCTTGAGCGCGTGCTTTACTACGAAGCATATATCGTAGAAAATGCGGGCGAGGCGTTTTACGATAATGAAAATTCCAAAAAGGTCGAGAAATACGACGTTTTAAACGAAGAGCAGTATCAGAGCCTAAAGGAGCGCTTTTCGCAGACGGGCTTCGTCGCTAAAATGGGCGGTCAGGTGATCCGCGATATGCTTGCCGAGCTTGATCTGGTCGAAATTTTATCCACGCTTAAACAGGAGATGGAAAATACCAACTCCGAAGCGAAGAAAAAAACCATCGTCAAGCGACTAAAAGTCGTAGAGAACTTTTTAAATTCCGGCAATAAACCTGAATGGATGATGATTACGAATCTGCCAGTTTTGCCTGCCGATCTGCGCCCGCTCGTCAGCCTTGACGGCGGTAAATTTGCGGTTTCGGACGTAAACGATCTGTACCGCCGCGTCATCAACCGCAACACCCGTCTAAAGCGCCTGCTAGAGCTTGATGCGCCCGAGATCATCATCCGCAACGAAAAACGAATGCTTCAAGAGGCGGTGGATGCGCTTTTTGACAACGGACGTCGCGCTAACGCCGTAAAGGGCGCCAATAAGCGACCACTTAAATCTCTAAGCGAGATCATTAAGGGTAAACAAGGCCGCTTCCGTCAAAATTTACTCGGCAAGCGCGTGGATTTTTCGGGTCGCTCCGTTATCGTCGTAGGTCCAAATTTACGTATGGATCAGTGCGGTCTGCCTAAAACTATGGCGCTTGAGCTATTCAAGCCGCATCTAATCGCACGCTTGCAAGAGAAGGGCTACGCCACCACGGTCAAGCAGGCTAAAAAGATGATCGAAAATAAACTAAACGAGGTCTGGGAGTGCTTGGAGGAGGTCGTAAAGGATCACCCGGTTATGCTAAACCGCGCGCCGACGCTTCATAAGATGTCTATTCAGGCGTTTCATCCCGTACTAGTCGAGGGCAAGGCTATCAGGCTGCATCCGCTAGTTTGCGCCGCGTTCAACGCGGACTTTGACGGCGATCAGATGGCGGTGCACGTGCCGCTTAGCCAAGAGGCGATCGCGGAGTGCAAAATTTTAATGCTAAGCTCGATGAATATCTTGCTTCCTGCTAGCGGAAAGCCCGTCGCGGTGCCTAGCCAGGATATGGTTTTGGGAATTTATTATCTAAGCTTGGAAAAGCCAGGCGCTAAGGGAACCAATAAAATTTTTGCAAACGTCGATGAGGTAATGCTCGCGGTGGAAGCAAATGCTCTAGACATCCACGCTAAAATCAAAACGATGATCGATCATCGCATCATCTTTACGACAGCGGGGCGATTGATCATCAAATCGATCCTGCCTAGCTTTATTCCGGATCATCTTTGGAATAAGATTATGAAGAAAAAGGATATCGCCGAGCTCGTCGATTACGTCTATAAAAACGGCGGCCTTGAGATAAGCGCGGAATTTTTGGATAATCTTAAAAATTTAGGCTTTGAATCCGCGACTAAAGCGGGCGTTTCGATCTCCGTTTCGGATATCATCGTGCCGAAGTCCAAAGCGGGTCTTGTCGAAGAGGCTAAAAAGCAGGTCAGAGAGGTTCAGAACCAATACGGCGCGGGCTTGCTAACCGACGGCGAGCGCTATAATAAAACCATCGATATCTGGACCAGCACCAGCAAAAAGCTAGCAGATGAGATGATGAAGATGATGGAGAAGGATAAGGACGGCTTTAACTCGATCTATATGATGGCCGATAGCGGCGCGCGAGGTAGCGCGGAGCAGATCAAACAGCTAGCGGGTATGAGAGGTTTGATGAGTAAGCCGGACGGTTCGATCATCGAGACGCCGATCACTTCAAATTTTAGAGAGGGTCTGAACGTAAACGAGTACTTCATCTCAACCCACGGCGCGCGTAAAGGTCTTGCCGATACGGCGCTTAAGACCGCGAATGCGGGATATCTAACGCGAAAACTGATCGACGTCGCGCAAAACGTCAGGGTTAGCATGCATGATTGCGGTACCCATGAGGGCATCGAGGTTACCGAGATCGTAGAAAACGGAACCCAGATCGAAAGCCTAGCCGATAGAATCATAGGAAGAGTGCTAAGCGCGGACGTGATCGATCCGGTATCGAATGAAATTTTATTTACCGAGGGCACTCTTTTGGGCGTTGGCGAGGTAAAAACCATCGTGGATTCTGGTATCAAATCCGTAAATATCCGTACGCCGATTACATGCAAGGCCGAAAAAGGGGTCTGCGCGAAGTGCTACGGCGTAAATTTAGGCGAGGGCAAGCTAGTAAAACCGGGCGAAGCGGTCGGTATAATATCGGCGCAATCGATCGGTGAGCCGGGCACGCAGCTTACGCTACGAACTTTCCACGCCGGCGGTACCGCGTCTACCGAGCAGCAAGATCGCCAAGTAATCGCCGATAAAGAGGGCTTTATCAGATATTACAACGTCAAGACCTACGAAAACGGCGGCAAAAATATCGTTATGAACCGCAGAAACGCCGCGGTGCTTTTGGTCGAGCCTAAGATTAAAGCCCCGATTACCGGCAAAGTAAGCATCGATATAACCCACGACGACGTAAATATAACGCTAAAGGGCAAAAAAGAAGAATTTAAATATTCGATCCGACGCCACGATCTAGCCAAGCCTACCGAGCTTGCGGGCGTAAGCGGCAAGGTAGAGGGTAAATTTTATATCGTCTTTAAAAACGGCGATACGATCCAAGAAAACGATAGCCTAGTCGAGGTTATCAAAGAGGATTGGAATATCCCTACGCGAATTCCGTTTGCAAGCGAGCTTTGCGTCAAAGACGGCGAGCCTGTGACCAAAAAGATCAAAGCGGGCGTAGGCGGCACGCTTAAATATTTCATCCTCAAGGGCGATTATTTGGAGCGCTTAAAGGATATCAAAAAAGGTCACGTCGTAAGCGAAAAGGGTATGTACGTAGTCATCTCCGATGAAAACGGCAGAGAGGCGATCCGCCACTATATACCGCGCGAATCGGTCATTACATACGATGATAATAGCGTCGTAAAAAGCGAAGATCTTATCGCCAAGCCTAAAAAAGACGATAGATTAATTATCGCCGAGTGGGATCCGTATTCTATCCCTGTGGCTGCAGAGTGCGAGGGTAAGATCAGCTTCGAGGATATCGAGCCGGGATACACCGCTACGGAGCAATATGACGAGACTACCGGCCAAAGCCGTTTGGTTATCAACGAATACCTTCCGCAAGGCGTCAAGCCGGCCATCATCGTAACCCCTAGCAAGGGCGAGCCTATCAAATATAACCTAGGGCCGAAGACTGCGATTTTTACGAATAAGGGCGATCAGGTAGCGATTGCGGATATTTTGGCTAGAACGCCGAAAGCTGCTGCAAAATCAAAAGATATCACCGGCGGTTTGCCGCGCGTATCGGAGCTATTTGAGGCGCGCCGTCCGAAAAATACCGCGATCATCGCAGACATCGACGGAACCGTCCGCTTTGATAAAGCATTGCGCGCAAAAGAGCGCATCGTAATCGAGGGTGAGGACGGAACGAGCGCCGAGTATCTAATCGATAAGAGCCGCCAGATCCAAGTGCGAAACGGCGAGTTCGTCCACGCAGGCGAGAAGCTTACCGACGGAGTTATCAGCTCGCATGACGTGCTTAGAATTTTAGGCGAAAAAGCGCTGCATTATTATCTGATCAGCGAAATTCAACAGGTTTACCGCTCCCAAGGCGTCGTCATCAGCGACAAGCATATCGAGATTATCGTATCTCAGATGCTTCGCCAAGTCAGAATTGTCGATAGCGGAGATACTCAGCTTATCGTCGGCGATCTGATTAGCCGCCGCAGATTTAAAGAGGAAAACGAGCGGATCGTCAAGATGGGCGGCGAGCCTGCGATCGCGGAGTCCGTGCTACTGGGCGTAACTCGTGCGGCCGTAGGAAGCGATAGCGTCATTTCGGCGGCATCCTTCCAAGAGACTACGAAGGTTCTAACCGAGGCTAGTATCGCGGGTAAATTTGACCGATTAGAGGACTTAAAAGAAAACGTGATTTTAGGTCGCATAATCCCGGTCGGAACGGGTCTGTATAAAGACAAGGAAGTTAAACTTAAAAAATAATTTAGGGCAAAAAGCCCTAAATTTACCTAAATTTTAAAGGATGAGACATGAATATGATCAATATAAATTTCGGTCTGTTGTTTATCAGGTTGGGGCTCGGAGTTTGTCTTTTAATGCATGGAATTTTTAAGCTCACTCACGGCATAGACGGCGTAAAATCGATGCTGGTAGCCAGAGGAATTCCGGATCTGGTGGCTTACGGCGCATACGTAGGCGAGGTGCTGGCGCCCGCGATGATAATCATAGGCGTATTTTGCCGCATAGGCGCTCTGCTTGTGATCGCAAACGT
>CALHQN010000269.1 GCA_938036585.1 uncultured Campylobacter sp. | reverse complement strand
GATCTACGCCGAGCTTTTTGGCTACGGCGCGGGCTTTTGATTTCACGTCGCCGCTTAGCATAACGATCTGTTTAACGCCCAGCTCGCGGAGCCTAGCGATGACGGCGCGGGCGTTTGCGCGCACCTCGTCTCTAAGTCCGATGACGCCCAAAAGTCTGCCGTCAAATGCGATGTAAAGCAACGCGAGCCCCTTTTGCATCGCAAGATCGATGGTTTCTTCATGCGCCGCAAACGAGATCATCTCGTCGTCTTCGAGGAAGTGGCGCGAGCCGATGATGAGCTTTTTGCCCTCGATGCTGGTCTTAACGCCGTGAGCGACGACGAATTCTACCTCGTCGTGGTGCATGTGGATAAAACCGTGCTTTTTGGCAGCATCCACGATCGCCTCGGCTACGGGGTGAAAGTAATGCTCCTCGGCGCTCGCGGTTAAATTTAAAATATCGTTTTTACTGAAGCGCTCGTCAAACGATATGATCTCGGCGACCTCCAGATTGCCGTACGTAAGCGTGCCCGTCTTATCGAATACGAAGGTATCGGCACTCGCAAGCGACTCAAGAGCCTTGGCGCCTTTGATCAAAATCCCGTTCTTGCCCGCCTTTGAGATGCTTGACTTAAAAGCAACCGGCGTAGGTAGCTTAAGCGCGCACGAGTAATCCGCCTGTAGCACCGAAGCTACGGTCATAAAATTTCGATTTATCAGATAGGACACACCCGCAAGTCCGAAGGTTACCGGCACGAGCTTGTCGGCTAGGTGAGTCGTATGCATACCGATGCTGGAGCGCTCGTTAAGAGATGCCGTGATGTAGTGTTTGATACGCTGCGTGGAAGTGTTTTCGCCGACGTTTTCCGCCCAGATACGGATCCTGCCCTCCTCCACTATTGTGCCGCTTAAAACGCTATCGCCGCGAGATTTTTTCACCGCGACCGACTCGCCCGTCATATTGGCTTGATTTATCATCGCTTCGCCGCTTACGACATGCCCGTCCACGGCTATGACGTCGCCTGCGCCCACGACCACGATATCGCCCACCTTTAGCTTGGAGGTAGCGATTTTGATCTCGGTCTTTTTGCCGTTCTGATCTATCTCGACCCATGCCTCGGCGATGTCCGGGCGGGCGAGCTCGCGGATCAGATCGTCGCTTTTATAAACGGTGCTTTCCTCCATGTATTCGCCAAGAGCGAGCATCGCGTTGGTGCTGTTTGCGGCAAATACATCGCCGCGAGCGAGCGAAATCCCGACCGCCATCGCCTCAAGAGTTTTTGAGGTCAGTCCGTGACGCAGCGTCTCTTTCGCACCCTGCTTTAGGATGGGAGCGCAGGCTAGCAAGCTAAGCGCACGCGCCGCCGGCGAAGTACGGAAGATAAAATTTACCCCCAGCGCGAAGAGCGCCAAGATAAATTCGTTTTTGCTTGGAAGCGAGCTTTTACTATGGATAAAATTCGGCTTGAAATCGGCTAAATTTAAACTATTAAGTTCGGTAAGAAATTTCTTTTTCTTGGAGCCGTCATTAAATTTAACGATGAGCGAGCCGATTTTAGCGTTAAATCTCGCGTCCTGCACGCCCTGAAATTTAGCCACGCTTCTAGCAAAAGCGCTCGCATCGATCTCTCTAAAACCGACGATTTTTAGCCGCAGTCTGGATTTAGTTTCATGTAAAATTTTAAAATTTTGCATCGACTACTCTTGCATCTCTGCCTTGGCGTCTTCGAATCGCTCCTTCATCTCTTCGACGCCCATCTGAAACATCTCGGTGCCCTTTGCGATGAGTTTAAAAAGCTTCTTTTGCGCGTTTTCGTCGGTTAGAAAATAGGTCGCCGCAGCGCCGAGCAAAATCCCTGCGAAAAAGGAATTTCCGCCCTGGGCGCCAAATGGAGCGTTCGCAGAACCCGCGCCGGAAAATGTACCGAAAAATCCGCCCGGATTGAAGCCTTGGGCGCCGGAGTTTTCGTCTAAATTTGAACTTTTATTTTGCGAATAGCCGGAATTTACCCGCTCGTTTATCCATTTTGCCCAGCCGCCGAGCTTTTCGTCGCCGGCAAAGCCACCTTCGTATCTCTTGCCGCCGAAATCGTAATCGTCAAGAATTTCTTTCAAATCTTTTTTAGTTATATATGGGTTACTCATCTTTTGCCTTAAGGATCAAATTTCTACCCGCGACAAGCGCGCCTACACATATTGCTATGCCCGCTGCCGCGCGCAGATACTCGCCTTGCACGAGTTTATTTGCGCTGTAAATCGCGCCGCCGCCGATGATACCGCCGCTTAGCGCGATATCCAGCGCGTCGCGAATCGCCTTTGATCTATCCTTGCCTTCTTTGATTTTGACGAGCTCTACGGCGCAACCGCCGATCGCCCCCGCTATGGCGCCGCTTAAAACGTGATCCAGCGGCGAACGCTGTGTCGTAAGTGATCTATTCATCTAAACCTCTATTTTTGCGATTTATCGGCGGATGTCTGCGAAGCGTTAAAATTATCGTTCGGACTTACCACTTGCGGGATTGAGATCGAAGCGGCTTTGGCTGTGCTTACTCGCTTTTTAGTGGGGCCGGAAGCGCTTGAAGCAGTCTTTTTCGCTCTTTTAGAGCCAGGCTTCGGTCCCGGTTTTTTTCCGGTTTTGCCGGCCGCGGCGGTCTTACTCGCAGCAGTTTTGCTCGCGCTTGCGGCAGCCGTCTTTTTAGAACCAGGTTTAGGGCCAGGTTTTTTTCTGGTTTTTTTAACCTCTTCGGCGCCCTCTAAATTTAAACTCTCTTTAGCGTCTTTTAAAATTTCTTTCGATTTTTTGCTAAGTTTTTCGGCGCCCTCTTTGACGCTATTTTTTAGCTCTTCGACGCTTTTGCTGTTTGCGATTTTGCTCGCACCTTCTTTGATTTTATCGCGATTGTTATAGGCGTAAAGCGCCGCGCAACCAATCGCAAAACCCGCTAGAAATGGGATCGGCATTTCGTTCTCCTTGTGTTAAGATTATAAAGTTATTTTATCAACTTCATATAGATTTTGATATTATAGCGACTTTTTTTCATTTTTGCAATCTTAATTTAATTTTTCTGCAAAATTCCTTTAATCAAATTAGAAAATGCGCTATTTAAAATGTTTTGCAAATCGTATTTTTCAAATACCCGCTCTAATCCCTGCGGATTTTTTAAAATTTCATTTAATAGTTGTGAAAAATCGGCAAAATTTTTATCGGTATCGATTTTTAAATTTAACTCTTTTAAAATCGGCAAAATTTCATTATACGAAACCGCCTGCGCTCGGTAGAGCAGATCTTTAAATTCCTCATTTTCGCTTGAATTAATCAGATCGTCGTAAAACATCATCGCGCTTTTTTCAATCAAAAGCGCGGAGGCTAAAAACTCGCCCTCGCTCTTTGCGTTTAAAATTTCGTCGCTACTTGCCGGAGGCACGATCTGCGCGCAGCAGGTGCTCGCAAAATTTAATGTTTTTTGCAATGCCTCCGCGCGCAATTTTAAAATTTTTTCGTAACCTTCATTTTTGAAATTTTTTGCGCCGAGCGAATAAAATTCTAAAATAAGTGCCTCTTTTTCGAGCAAAAGCGCTAAATTTGCGATTTCTGCTTCGCTCAAAGAAGAACGTTTGCCTTGCGCTTTGATCTCTTTCAAGAAAGCGCCTCGATATTGGAATTTATGAGAGCTACGAGCTCCGGCGAGCTGATGCCCTGCAAAAACTGATCCCAAAGATGCATCGGGAAAACATTTTCGTCGTAATGAATCGTCAGCGAGCCGATTAGAGCGTTAAATTTATACTCTTTTATCCCGCGAATCGCGGCGATTTTAGCTTTCAAGCTCTCCTCGCTCACGCTATCTCGCAACTCCCTTATTTTAGGACTTACGCGAATGCGGATGCGACCTTTGCTGTGGCTGATTTTGCTAAAATATTTATGAAATTCCAAAATATCGTTGTGATCTATCTGCATATTTTCCCTTAAATTTCGTGCGAAATGATATCGTAAATCGATTAATTCAAAATAAACCCGGTTAATTATTTGCGTTTCGGACGAAATATTTTGATCTTGCTTTCATCCGCCGTTATGTAATTTCCGCCGATCAAATCGATGCAATACGGCACCGCCGGAAATACCGGTCGCAGGCACTCTTCGATCGCTTTTGGATTGCCGGGTAAATTTATAATCAGAGATTTTTTGCGGATCACCGCTATCTGGCGCGATAAAATTCCCGTCGGTACGATCTTTTGGCTCTCTGCGCGCATTAGCTCGCCAAAGCCGGGCATTAATTTGTCGCTTACCGCTTCGGTCGCTTCAGGCGTTACGTCACGCGGCGCAGGACCCGTGCCGCCCGTGGTTAGCACCAAATCGCAACCCGCTTCGTCGCAAAAATAAATAAGCTTATTTTTGATCTGTTCAAGCTCGTCGGCGACGATTTCGTAAAAATACTCTCTTTCGCAGTTTAGCCACTCATCCATCACGCGGATGATCTCCTTGCCGCCCAAATCCTCATAAACGCCCTCGCTAGCGCGATCGCTTATCGTTAAGACTCCTATTTTTACCATTTTTTCTCCTTGTTTTAAATTTAAAATTTAATCAAAATTTAGCGTGCCGTTTTGCGGTTTTTCCCCGGAGCTTTCGCTATCTTTCCCAGACTTCTGCGAATTTTCCTCTTGCGCGGCAGCACCGTCCTGCTCAGCAGCAGCGGGATCGCATATGCTTTGCACACCTTCAAAAGTTATGAACTCATAGACGAAAATTTGCTTTGAAATTTGATTTAGCTTATCCTGCATCGTGCGGATTATCTCGCTTACCTCGTCGTAGCAATCTTGCAAAATTTTATTCACGCTCTGCGCGCTAGGGGTAAAACTATCGCCCATCGCGAGCTCAAAAACCATCTTTTGCGCCAGCGCGATAGCCTGCTTTACGTCGCTAGCGGAATTTGAAAAGGCGTCGTTTTTATGGATCTGTAGCGCCGCCATACCGCTTAAAAGCACTTTGATTTGATTTAAAATTTGCGTTTTGGATTCGATCTCGAAATCCTCGTTTAAAAATTTATCGTTTAAAAGCTCGATCTTTTCGAAATCAAACGAATACCAATACGCGCTAAGCGCCTTTGCGCCCTGATAGAACGCCTGGATCTCTTTTTCGTATTCGGTTAGAATTCTACTTTTTTGCACGCCGTAAAAGACCCTCATTCGCACGTTTTCAAAATCGCTAAGCTCGATCGTATCGCTGCCGCGCTTAAGAGCGTTGATCGCGGCTTCATTTACCAGCGTCGCCACTCCCGCGCCGCTAAAGCCCACGCAGAGGCGACTTACTTTGTTGATATTCGCGCTGCATCTTTTGCCCTCGAGGTAAATTTTTAAAATTTCGATGCGGTCTTTGTAGTTCGGAAGCCCGATGAAAACGCGCCTATCAAAGCGCCCCGAGCGCAATAACGCATCGTCGATCATATTTATTTTGTTGGTTGCACCGATTACCATCACGCCGCTATTTTCCTCAAATCCGTCCATCTCGGTCAGCAGCTGATTTAGCGTCGCTTCTCGCTCGTCGTTGCGCCCGATGCCGCGCTTGCCGCCGACTGCGTCGATCTCGTCGATAAAAATTATCGCGGGCGCACAGGATTTGGCTTTCGCAAACAGCTCGCGAACCCGCCTAGCGCCTACACCCACAAAGACCTCGGCGAAGCTTGCGCCGCTTTGGTAAAAAAACGGCACGTCCGCCTCGCCAGCTACGGCTTTTGCAATTAGCGTTTTACCGACGCCGGGCTCGCCGATCATTAAAATTCCTTTCGGCAGCTTTATACCGAAATTTCGGTATTTTACGGGATTTTTTAAAAAATCCACGATCTCTATGAGTTCGTCTTTAACCTCGCTGATGCCCGCGACGTCGCTAAATCTCACGTCGCTAACGCTCGGCGAAAGATCGCCGAGCTCTGCGTTTGCGCTGCCGCCTTGACGCGCAGTGCCCACGCCGTCCATCCTGCGACGGCGCGCCAAAACGGTTTCAAAATAATATACAAAGAGAAAAAATGCGAACGTAAAAATTACCAAGATCGCGCTGATACCGCCGCTTTCGTTATCCTCTTCCTTCGTAATCAAAGCGTGGTTGGAGAGCTCTTTTAAATTAACAATATCGGTTAAAATTTTATAGCGTTTGCCGTCGTAAACGAAGCTTAGCGTGCCGTCCTCGATATGCGCGCGCTTGATCTGATCTTTTCGTACCAGCTCGCTAAATTCGCGCTCGGTGATGTATCGCGAATCGTCTTTAAAATAAACGATCGAGAGCAAAACGATAAGCAGCACTAAAAAAATCAGAATTATATTTAGCTTGCTTTTTTTGATTTTATGCAAAATTTCCATCAAATTTAACCTCATAATCTCTTATCTCCATCCATTTTTTCGACAAATCCTCATCGCTTTTGATCCAAATTCTATCATAAAATTGATCATATCCTTCATAAAACTCTCCATTTTTCTGCTCGATCAGCACATTTAACGGTACCTTGTGCGAAAGACGAAATTTATAATTATTCAGCGCCGTTATGTTTTGTAGCATCTTCAGCCGCGCCTTCGCCGTTTTGCCGTCTATACGGCCTTTTAGCGACGCCGAGGCGGTTCCTTGCCTCGGCGAAAAGATAAAGGCGTGCAGATGCGTGAGCGGGAATTTTTTGAAATTTTCCACCGCCTCGAGCCAAAGCTCTTCGCTCTCGCCCGGGTGCGCGACGATAAAGTCCGTCCCCAGCGCAAACCCGCGCTCCGCAAGCTCGCAAAAAAGCTCCAAATCCCTTAGCGCGGAATTTCGGCGACGCATTATGCTAAGCATCTTTTGCGAAGTGTGCTGAAGCGCGATGTGCAGATGCCGCTCCAGCCACGGCTCGGATAGAATTTCGCGAAAGCTCGCATCTATCTGCGAGGGCTCGATACTGCCTAGGCGAATACGGCGAATTCCGCGTATCGCGCCTAGTTTTTGAAGCAGCGCGCCGAGGCTCGTGCCTGAGGCTTTGCCGTAGCTTCCGATATTAGTGCCGGTTAACACGATCTCGCTAAAGCCGTTTGCGGCAAGGCTCGCCGCCTCTTTTAAGATCGCTCCCTCAGAGCTGCTGCGCGAGCGGCCGCGCACCGAGGGGATTATGCAGTAGCTGCAGTTAAAATCGCATCCCTCTTGAATTTTAATAAAGGCCTTGGTGTGATCCTCGTAGTCGCTTACCAGATTTTTTTCGACGCCGTCAAGACCTCCGATATCGTAAAATTTCGACTCCGAGCCTAAAAACTCATCGATCTTTTCCTTTTGCGACATTCCGAACACGCCGAAAACCGCGCCGTTTTTATACAGCTCCTCGCCGCGCGAAACCGCGCCGCAGCCGGTTAGCAATATCTTTTTGCCGAGGCGGTTCATCTTATTTACGTAGTTTCGCACGTCTGCGTCGGCGCCGTTAGTAACGGTGCAGGAGTTTATCACGACGACGTCCGCGCCCTGCTCGTCGTGCGTAATCTCGCCCGATTTGAGGTTGCTTTTGATAAGCTGCGTGTCGTAGATATTTGTGCGGCATCCAAACGTTTTAAAATAAATTTTCAAATTTCGCTCCCGGATCCGCTTCCTATGGCAAAGCCCGCACCCTGCGCCGCTGCGTTTAAATTTTGCGAGCCTTGCTGCTCGGAACCGAGATCTTGCGCCATGAAATTTCCGCCCGCCGCCATATAGTTTTTACCGTTAAAAAGCGTGTATGCAGGATAAGCGATCTTGATGTCGGGCTCGCTTCTTAGCGCATCTAAAATTTCAGCCGATATGTTGCTGCGAAGCCCGAGCGTCGCATAAGAGTTCGTCATATACCAAACCGAAATTTCAATGCCGTACGGCTCGAAAAAGCTAAAAATTCTAGGCTCGACGTTTGGATTTTTGATGCTGTATTGCGAGCGCAGCTGGCTCATCTGCTTTTTGGCGATGTCGGTGTAGCCTTTGGAATACTTCCGCACGATGTTTTTTATAAGATACATCGCCTTTTTATGGTTGCTATCAAAGGTTAAAAGTATGCTAATACCGTCCCAGACGGTCTTAAGCCCGCTGTGGGTGTAGTTTGAGATAAGATCAGTAAAAATATAATTGTTCGGTATAAAAATAACTCTGCCGGCTCGCTTATTCTCCTTCCACGTAGTAAGCGTAACGTCCTCAAAAAGCGTCATCCTAAGCACCGAAATATCGATGATATCGCCCACGTAGGTCTCGCCGTTTTTATGCACCCTGATGCGATCACCCACGCGGAAGCTGCCGCCGAGCACGATCGTAAGCCAGCCTAAGGAGCTCATAAACATATCTTTCATCGCAATCGCAAGACCGGCAGAGGCGAAGCCCAGAACCGTCACGAAGTGCGTCATATTTTCGATATAAGAAAAGAGCAGTATCAGCGCGATCAGCGTGAAATTTAAAACGTTGATAGCTTTATTTACGATATAAAAATTCTCGTCGTTTTTGATATATTTTTTCGCCACCACCTTGCAGAAAAAGGACAGTGCGATGACTACGAGTATCCATACGGCGATGTTTCCCGCGCGCTTGACCTGCGCCTTTATATCGGCGGTCTGCACGGCGATTTGGGAGTTGATCTTCTTTTCGTAAACGTCGTATGTGGTCTGCGCGATCTCGTACGCGGAGCTAAACTCTCCGAGCTCGTAATCTAAATTTTTAAGCTCCGCCGCAGCGCTTGCGTCTGCACCAGCCTGTATCAAGCGCTCATATAGCGCCCTTTTTGCTTCAAGTTTATCGATTAAAATTTTGATATTTTCGATAGCATTTTTCTGCTCCATCTTTTGGGCTTGTAAATTTCTAATCGTAGAAAAACCGGAAATTATCGAAAAAGGATTTGTAATGCGCGCGGGCTCGGGAGTTTCGGGCATCGCGATGATATCTAAAAACGGAGATTTTTCATACTCTTTTAGCAGTATGAGCTGCTCTTTTACGGCGCGGAGTCTTTTTTGAATCTCTGCGATCTTATCGGTGCCGGCGCTCTTTTTTAGCTCCGCTTCGAGCTGGCCGGATTGCTTTTGTAAATTTTGATAGCCGATGAAATTTGAAAAGCGCGAGATCCAGATATTATTTTTGATCTCATCGTCTATCGCTTTTATTTGAGCTTTTAGCGATGAAGCGAGCTCCGCGCTTTGCGTCTGATTTTTGTCGTTTTGAGGCGCGCCGGAGCCGATCTGTGCACTCGGATTTGCAGCCGTGAAATTTCCCTCGCAAAAACCAAGGCTAAAAATCAAAAAAACGGCTAGGATTATTTTCATGCAAACTCTCTCAACGTGGCTATTACCGCGGCTTTGTCTATATCATCGGCAATACTAAATTTACCGATGCCATCTGGCAGGATAAATTTTATCTTGCCGTTTTCGCTCTTTTTATCGAGAAAAAACAGCTCGTAAAACGCGTCTATATCTTTAATTTTAAATTCCACCGGAAGCGCGAATTTTTGAAGCACGGCGCGGATTCGCTCCTCCTGTTCGCCGCTTAGTTTACCGAGACGCCGCGCCAAAGCGTTTGCCATCGACATTCCGATCGCCACAGCCTCGCCGTGCAAAAAGCGCGTATAATTCGTGCTCTGCTCAATCGCGTGCGCGAAGGTATGACCGTAATTAAGCGCCGCTCTGATGCCGCTTTCGCGCTCGTCGCGAGCTACGACATCTGCTTTGATAGCTACGCAGCGCGCGATTATATGCGAAATTTCATCTGCGCTTTTCAGATCGTGCGTCTCGAAAAATTTAAATAGTTCGCCATCAAAGCATACCGCCATCTTTACGGCTTCCGCAACACCCGCAGCAAACTCTCGCGCAGGAAGCGTCGATAAAAATTTGCTCTCGCAATAAACCGCGCGCGGCTGATAAAAGGAGCCGATTAAATTTTTGCCGAAGCGATTATTCACGCCCGTCTTGCCGCCCACGCTTGCATCCACCTGCGCTAGCAAGGTCGTAGGGATATTTATAAAATCGATACCGCGCTCATAAATGCTCGCGCAAAAGCCTGTTATATCGCTGATGACGCCGCCGCCAAGAGCGATGAGCGTGCTTTTGCGGTCAAGCTTGGAGCTGAAAAGCTTCTCTAAAATTTGCTCCACGCTCGCGGTATTTTTATACTCCTCGCCGTCCGGGATCGTGATGATAAATTTTTGTTCGCATTTTAGCCTCTGCAATAAAAAATCAAGCCACAACCCGCCTACTTTTGGGTTTGTGATAATCGCTACCTTACCTTTGAGCTTGATCTCTTGCAGTTCGTCGATAAAAACGCTATAACTTTTTTCGCCCAAACTTAAATCGATTTTCATACGCTA
>CALHQN010000268.1 GCA_938036585.1 uncultured Campylobacter sp. | reverse complement strand
GTGAATTTGCGCCGTTAGCAGATGCGAGCGATCAAGTAGGCGATTTGCTTGCAAAAGCAAAAGAGTGATAAAATTTAAAAGCTCGGTCAGGCGCCCGAGCAATACCAAAAGATAGGAGTTAAAATATATAGACCGCCACAATAAACGCTCTTAGACAAAAGCCGCCTACAAGCGCGCCGTATTCGTTATAGACGCAGCTTTTTATCTCCTCGCCGCCGTGCGCGCTACGCTCGCTCGTCGCGCCTCTTCGTCGCTTTAGCCTGCAAAGTCTGCGCTTGAACTATAAAATTTTAACCTCTAGCTCGAGCGTGACGCCGAAGCGCTGCAAAACCCGCTTCCGAGCGAGATCTATCAGGCTCATCACATCCTCAAAGCTTGCGCTGCCGAAATTTATGATGAAATTGGCGTGCTGCTCGCTAAATTTCGCTCCGCCGATCGCGTGACCTTTAAGCCCCGCCGCTTCGATCAGCCTGCCCGCGGCGTCATTCGGCGGATTTTTAAAGCAGCTTCCAAAGCTTGCTCCCTTTGGCTGGTTGGCGCGTTTGGCGGCGAAATCTGCGGCGAGCGAGACGTCAAAGCCGCGTGAAATTTTAAACTCTGCGCCCAAAATCGGCTCCTCGATCCCGCTTCTTCGGTAGCCGAAGCTTATCCGCTCGCGCTCCACCCAGCCGCGCGTTAGGCGCACGGCAAGCAGGCTATCGCTGATGCTAGCGCCGGCGAGCCCTGCGTTCATTTTGATTAGCCCGCCGAGCTGCCCTGGGATGTTGCGCAAAAACTCAAAGCCGCCGAGACCCTGCTTTTTGGCGAAGTTGTAAATTTTGCCCGACTTCGTCGCAGCCCCGATGCTAAGGACATCGCCGCTTAAACTTATGCGATCAAACTCCTCGCCTAGCATCGCAAGGTGCGGCGGCGCGGGCGAGATGAGCAGATTATTTCCGCCGCCGATGATTGCGCCCCCCGCTATGCTCTCAAACTCCGCAAAATCAGCCTCATCCTTTAAAATTTGCACCGCAAAGCTCCCGCCGATGCGCACGGAGGTGTATTTGCTAAAATCTATCTGCTTTGTTTTCAAAATTTTGCCTTTTAAATTTCATTTCTAAATTTCGCGCTTGCCGCCCGCCGCTTTAAAATTTAGCGATACTGCCGCACCGCACAGTGCGAAACGTGAACGCTATTTCAAAATTTAACGCTGCTGCTGCGATTA
>CALHQN010000267.1 GCA_938036585.1 uncultured Campylobacter sp. | reverse complement strand
CGCAGTATTTACGAGCTAAGCTCCGATGAGAGGCTTAAAATTCGCCGCAACGACTTCGGCATAATATTTCAATCTCACTACCTTTTTAAGGGCTTTTCCTCCGGCGAAAATATCGAACTCGCCGCCAAACTTACGAATAATGCGATAGATCAGAAAATTTTAAAAAAGCTTAAGATAGAAAACACGCTTGCTCAAGGCGTGGGCGAGCTTAGCGGCGGACAGCAGCAGCGCGTGAGTATCGCTCGCATACTTTGCAAAAAGCCGCGCATAATCTTCGCCGACGAGCCTACAGGAAATTTAGACAAAGATACCGCAAACGAGGTCATGGACGTGATCTTTGAGTATGTTTCACACAGCGGCGGCGCGCTAGTTTTGGTCACGCACGATGAGGGCTTGGCGCAAAAATGCAGCAAAGTTTATCGCATAAACGATCGAAATTTAGCAGAAATATAAGCAATTAATAACCAAAAATATCTTAAAATAGGTAAAATTTTTCCAAAAGGCCATAAATGAAAATTTTACTTGACAATCACAATGAGCAGGTTGCAAGTGTCGTAAATATTTGCTGCGAGCGCATCGGAGCGGATCTGGTGGATTATAGCGCGGACGAGAGCGAATATGATTTGGCTATAAAAAACTACGAATCGGGCGATGATATTTCAAATTTTGATCTTCATAAAACTTTATTTTTGACTCCCAAAAACGTCTCTCCGAGCGGGGCTAGGTATACTTTGAGTAAGCCTTTTTCGCCGCTTGAGCTCATCACGTTTATCAGCGAGTTTTCGCTGCAGACGATGAGTGCTCAAGCCAAGCAGAAGATGGCTCAGGAATTTGCCGATGCAAGCTCCGTTATGAAAGAGATCGACGCGATTGATCTGGCGAACGAAACCGCAGCGGGCGGCGGAGCGAGCGAAGATAAAGCGGCGAATGCTCAAAATTTCGAGGCTCTGGTCGATAGTTTTTATAACTCTTCGGACGATCTGCCTTTGTCGCAGCTGGCGCAGGAATTTGACGGTGAGCTGGATGACGATGTGCCGCTAAACACGTTGGTGCAGGACGCTCCGGACGACGTGCCTCTTAGCGCGGTCGCACAGAGCTTGGCGGACGATACGCCACTTGATGCCGCTGCGAGCGAGCTTGCGGATAAAATTCCGGACGATATTCCGCTAAATGCGGCTTTGGAAAACATTTCCGACGATACGCCGCTAAGCTTGGCTGCAGATGCGATCGCGGACGATGTGCCTTTGAGCCTCGCTGCGGGCGAGATCGCAGACGATACGCCGCTTGAAGGGCTTAAGGTTACCGCGGACGATCAAGCAGATAGCCGCGATGCGAGTATTTCGGTCTCAGACGAAGCGAAAGAGGGCGGGGCTAGAAACAGTGCGCCTAAAAGCGAGGCTGCAGCAGAATTTATACCTTTGGCTCAAGATGATGGCGATAATACGGCGCCTATCGCTTTGGCCGGCGATGATGAAGATTTAGTAGAGCGGCAAAATTTTAAATCGGAGCCAAATTTAAAAGATACGCTGCAAGGCGAAAATTTTAAAATTTCGCCTGAGC
>CALHQN010000266.1 GCA_938036585.1 uncultured Campylobacter sp. | reverse complement strand
CTGCCGTAGCGGCAAATATCGCCGTAGCTGCACTCGGAAGCGATACGGGCGGCTCTATCCGCCAGCCGGCGGCATTTTGCGGCTGCGTAGGCTTTAAGCCGAGCTACGGCAGAGTCAGTCGCTACGGGCTCGCGGCGTATTCGAGTAGTCTCGATCAGATAGGACCGATCACGCGCAGCGTCGAGGATGCGGCGATTTTATACGACATCATCGCAGGCCGCGACGAGATGGACAGCACGAGCTACGCGGGCGCTTACGAAAGCACCGCAGATAAGCTAAACGCGGATCGCAAGCTTAAGATCGCCGTTATAAAAAATTATATCGACGAGGCCTCGCAGCAGGTCAAAGAGGCTTTAAATTTAACTATAGAAAAGCTAAAATCCTTCGGGCACGAGATCGTTTACCGCGATCTTTGCAGCTCCAAATACGACATCGCGACCTACTACATCATCGCAACCGCCGAAGCTAGCGCAAATTTAAGCCGCTACGACGGCGTACGCTACGGAAACCGCGCGAAGGCTCTAAATTTAAAAGAGCTCTACGCCAACACCCGCGGCGAAGGCTTCGGCGACGAGGTCAAGCGCCGTATGCTTCTAGGCACCTTCGTACTAAGCAGTGGCTACTACGACGCGTACTACATCAAAGCGCAGAAGGCAAGAGCCTTCATCAAAAGCGAATATGAGGAAATTTTAAAAGACGCCGATTTGATCTTTATGCCGATCGCACCGGGCGTAGCGTATAAATTCGGCGAGCTTAGCGATCCGCTGCGTGCGTATCTTAGCGACATCTACACGATCGGCGTAAATTTAGCGGGGCTTCCCGCAATCTCCGTGCCGGTAGCGAAAAACAAAGAGGCTCTTAATATCAGCGCGCAACTCATCGGGCGCGCCTATGACGAACAAACGGTGCTGGACGGCGGCTTGAGTTTAGAAAAAATCGTGAAAGGATAAGTATGAAGATCGTCAAAAAGGCTCTGACCTTCGAGGATGTTTTGTTGGTACCGCAATACTCTGAAATTTTACCCAAAGAGGTCGATATCAGCACTAGTTTTACGAAAAATATCACGCTAAATACCCCTCTTGTGAGCGCTGCGATGGATACGGTCACCGAGTACCGCACCGCGATAATGATGGCGCGCCTCGGCGGCATCGGCGTAATCCATAAAAATATGGACGAGGACTCCCAAGCCAAGATGGTTCGCCGCGTAAAAAAGAGCGAAAGCGGCGTCATAATCGATCCTATCTCGATCAAGGCGGACGCCACGATCAAAGACGCTCTCGATCTGATGAGCGAGTACCATATTAGCGGCATTCCCGTTATCGACGATAACGGCGTGCTGATCGGGATTTTAACCAATCGCGACCTGCGCTTTGAAACCGACACCGCCGCGCTTGTGGGCGAAAAGATGACCAAAGCTCCTCTAATTACCGCTCCAAAGGGCTGCACGCTTGATGATGCGGAGAAAATTTTTAGAAACAGTAAGGTAGAAAAGCTTCCGATAATCGACGCAAACGGCCATTTAGAGGGGCTTATTACGATTAAAGACCTTAAAAAGCGCATCGAGTATCCAAGCGCTAATAAAGACAAATTCGGCCGCCTTCGCGTCGCCGCAGCGATTAGCGTAGGCCATCTGCAAAGAGCCGAAGCTCTCGTCAAAGCGGGCGTAGATGCGCTTGTGATGGACTCTGCGCACGGACACTCCAAAGGCATTATCGACACGCTTAAGGAGCTGAAGCGAAATTTTGACGTGGACGTAGTGGTCGGAAACGTCGCAAACCCTGCCAGCATAAAAGATATCGCAAACGCAGGAGCAGACGCGATTAAAGTAGGCATCGGCCCGGGCTCGATCTGCACTACGCGCATCGTAGCGGGCGTGGGCGTGCCGCAATTCACCGCGATCAACGATTGCGCGATCGAGGCGGCTAAATTTGGAATTCCGATCATCGCAGACGGCGGCATCAAATACTCGGGCGACATCGCCAAAGCCCTAGCCGCAGGCGCAAGCTCGGTAATGATGGGAAGCTTGCTAGCAGGCTGCTACGAAACCCCGGGCGAGCTCATTACGTTTCAGGGCCGCCAGTACAAAACCTACCGCGGTATGGGATCTCTTGCGGCGATGCAGAAAGGAAGCTCGGATCGCTACTTTCAAGACGGCACCGCAAAAGAAAAGCTCGTACCCGAGGGCGTCGAGGGACGCGTACCTTACGCAGGCATGTTAAAAGACGTGATCTTTCAGCTGCTAGGCGGCTTGCGAAGCTCGATGGGATACTGCGGCAGCAAGGATATCGCGACCTTTCAGCAAAAGGCCGAATTCGTCGAGATCACGAGCGCAGGTCTTAAAGAAAGCCACGTCCACGACGTCATCATCACGCAGGAAGCGCCGAATTACCGAGTAAATCAGTGATCCTTCAGAGCAAAATTCAAAATTTCGACGAGCCGCTCTATCTGGAGAGCGGCCGCGTCTTTTCCAACTTCAAGCTCGCCTACGAAACATACGGCGAGCTAAATCCGGACAAATCAAACGTCATCGTCATCTGCCACGCCCTAACGGGCTCCGCGCACGCCGCGGGACTTTACGAGGGCGACGTCAAGCCGGGCTGGTGGGACGGGCTCATCGGCGATCATAAAGCGGTCGATACGACGAAATTTTTCGTCATCTGCATAAACATCCTAGCTTCGCCTTTCGGCTCCACCTGCCCGCTCGACGTCGATGAAAGCAGCGGCCGCGAGTACCGCTTGCGCTTTCCCGTCGTGGTCGTCTCAGACGTCGTGCGCGCGCAGATGATGCTTTTAAAGCGCCTAGGTATCGCCCGCGCCCGCGCCGTTATCGGCGGCAGCCTGGGCGGCATGCAGGCGCTGTGCTACGCGATCGAATATCCGGAGTTTGCGGATGAAATTTTCGTACTGGCAAGCACCTACGCCACGCAGCCTTGGGCGATCGCGTTTAATAAGATCGCGACCGAGGCTATCTTGCGCGACCCAAATTTTAAAAACGGCAACTACGATAAAAATCTGATCGCCGAGCACGGACTTGACGGCATGGCGGTGGGACGCATGGCGGGGCATATAAGTTTTTTAAGCCCGAGCTCGATGCAGGATAAATTTGGGCGCAACTACGTTGAAACCGACGGTCTTTACGAGATTAACGGGCGCTTTCAGGTGGATCGCTACCTGGAATACAACGGCGAAAATTTCGCGCGCAGGTTCGATCCGTTGTGTTATCTCTACATCGCTAAGATGATGAATATCTTTGATTGCACGCGCCACTACGGCAATCTCAAAAACGCCTGCGCGCAGATCAGATCGCGCCTGCACCTCATCTCTTTCAAAGGCGACGTACTCTTTCCGCCGAGGCTGATGAAAGAAATTTACGACACGATGAGCGATCTGGGCAAAAAGGATCGCGCGAGCTACGCGCAGATCGACAGCGACTACGGACACGACGCGTTTTTGGTCGAGATAGAAAAATTTGATTACATCATAAAAAGGATTTTGGATGAGTTTTGAAGAAAAAATGGAGAAGATTAACGCGCTTTTAAAGAGCCTAAACGACAAGGATCTGAGCTTGGAGGAGAGCGTGAAGCTGTATAAGCAGGGCGTGGCGCTGCTAAAAGAGGCGAAGGAAATTTTAGAAAACGCCAAGCTCGAGGTCGCCGAAATAAACGCACCCGAGCAGGCTTAGGAGGCGACGATGATAAACGTATGCGTTTTACAACTACCGACGCTTTCGATGAGCGAAAATCGGATCGATTACTATATGAAGGTCGCCAAAGACAACGGCGCGCGGATCGTGCTGCTGGGCGAATATGAGCTAAATTCCTTCTTTAGCGAGCTTAAAAAGATGCCCCGCTCTATCGCATGCGAACAGAGCGAGCACAAGCAGGAGCTGATGGCGCGGCTGGCTGCCAAATACGACCTACATATCGTAGCGCCGATAATCAGAGCCGCTAGCGGCGCAATTCTGAGGCAGGCGGGCATTTTCGGCGGCGCAACTCAAAAGAGCTTGGGCGGCGGCGAAAATTCCGCAAGCTTTAAAAGCGAGCCACATTCCAAGAGCGCTTTAAATTCCAACGGCGATTCAAATTCCAAAGGCGCTTTAAATTCCGCAAGCGAGCAGAGTTCCAAAGGCGGCTTAAATTCCTGCGGCGCGCACGCTTTAAATTTAAAAGCCGCAAATTCCGCAGACGGTTTAAATTTAAGCACTTCAATCCCGAGTAACTCGAACGCTTCAAATTTAAAAGCCGAGAGCCAAAAAGACGCGAGCAAAGAGGAGATCTTTTGTGCGAGCGAAAACGAGCCTATCTGGGTGAAATCCTGCGCGAAATTTTCGCCCTCGGAGGTGAAATTTTACGATCAAAATATCCTGATGGACTATCCGCACTGGAACGAGGAGGGCTTTTTCGCCAACCGCAAAAGTCGCAAAATCGGTAAAATTTCGCCGATGATCTTTAGCGAGGGCGGCGTGAAATTCGGCGTGTGTTTCGGCTACGAGGCGCATTTTGACGTATTTTGGCGCTATTTTATGCAAAAAAACGTCGGCTGCGTGCTCGTGCCGTGCGCCTCGACCTTCGAAAGCGGCGGGCGCTGGCGCGAGCTTTTGAAGATGCGCGCGTTTACGAACTCGCTCTACGTCATCCGCGCCAACCGCATCGGCGAGGCGAAATTCGGCGAGAGCGAGTTTAAATTTTACGGCGAGAGCTTCGTCGTAACCCCCGGCGGCGAGATCGCAAACGAGCTGAAAAACGAAGAGGGCGTGCTGATGTGCGAAGTGGACGCGGACGATATCGCTGCGGCGCGCGGGCTGTGGAAATTCCGCAAGAATCTAGTCAGCAGGGGGCTTTTATGAACTACTTTCACAGACAGATCCAGCTTTGGGGCGAGCAGACGCAGCGCGCGCTTGCGGACAAGCGTATCCTGATCATCGGCGCGGGCGGGCTTGGGAGCAGCCTCTCTTACGCTCTGGGCGCAAGCGGTATCGAGCGGATCAGCGTCGTGGATTTCGACACGGTGGCGCTTCACAACATCCACAGGCAAATTTTATTCACGCTCGAAGATGAGGGTAAATTTAAAGCGGATATTTTCAAAAGCCGCACGGAAAGCCGCTACGACGGCGTGAGCGTGGAGGTGCACAAAAGCCGCGCGGAGGAATTTTTCGCTAGCGCGATAGGCTCGGGCGAGAAATTTGATCTGATTTTGGATGCGACCGATAATCTCGCTACGCGCGCGCAGATCGATGCGTTTGCTAAGCAAATAGGCGTGCCGTGGGTGTTCGCGTCGGTGGACAGCTGGCAGTGCCAAGTCTGCTTCGTGCAGAATGCGAATTTTAAATTTTTCCCGAGCCTAAACGCGACGCCTGCGGGCATAACGGCTGCGATCGTGATGTTTGCGGCAAGCTTTGAGGCAAACCTCGCTCTGCGCTATCTAGCGGGGCTCGAGGTCGAAAAAGACCTGCTTTACTACGCAAATTTTTTTAGCGGCGAGCTGGAAGTTAGGAAGATAAAATTGTAAATTTTAAATTTGGGCTTTGGCGCTTATAACCGTCAAGGCTCAAAATTTTAAAATTTAATCTCATCGGCATTGATATAATCCAAG
>CALHQN010000265.1 GCA_938036585.1 uncultured Campylobacter sp. | reverse complement strand
AATTACATAATTTTTTTCAAAGGATTAAAATGTCTGAACAACCGACCGTTCAACCCCAATCAAACGTGCTTGGGATACTCTCCATAGTCTTCGCGATTTTAGGGATCTTTTTCCTAGGGATCGTTTTCGTTCCGCTTGCGTTTTTGTGCGCGATCGCCGCGACCTATCAAGCCGCCAAAAAGCAAGCCTCGCTCGTAATAGCGATATTAGCGTGGATCCTTACGATCGTGGGGCTTATGACCTCGCCCGTACTGCTAGCCACGATCGGCATCTCCGCTTAATAGTCGCAAACATCCGCGCCGCCCAGCCGGCAATCGAAATTTCGCTAAGCGGCGCGCAAATCTCTGCTCGTGGAATTGTAAAGTTAAATTTATCGATAAAAGTTAACTGCCTAAAATTCTGCGGCGAAATTTTAAGGCGAAATTTGGCACAGGAATTTTGTAATTTCGAAAGCAGAATTTTAGCGTGAAATTTTACTGCACCTAAAATGGCGCGTAAATTTTAAATTTAGCCGCCTTTTAGCGCGACGTAAAATTCCAAAGCAACGCGCAAGCGTCACGCAAAACTTATCTTTTAGCGGCGCAGTGTGAAATTTCAAAACGCCGCCTAGTAGCGCGGAAAATTACCTTTTATCGGCGTAAGATAAAATTTCAAAGTAGGCGAGCGGCTCTGGAAATTTAAAATTTTGCGCCTAGCGCCGCGAGAGATCAAGAGCAGCTAAGAACAGCTAAGAGCGACAAAATTTAAAGGCGATTTTAAAATTTAAACCTCAAAATTTTGAGCTAAAATTTCAAACTCGTAAATCCCGCGCGGCAAATTTCAAAGCCTCATTCGCAAAATTTCAAAGCTGCGCGCAGAGCTTTGAAATCCGCGCCGCTACCACTGCACGTAGGTTCGCGCCTTTTTGATCTCGTCAAGTCGCACGCTTACCTCGCCGTCGTCCGTGCGAAGTCTAAGCACGCCGCCTTCGCAGCCTAGCACCTCGCCGCTTAGCTTCTGCCCGTCCGTGCAGCTTAGGCGCACCAGCTCGCCCACGGAGTTTGCGAAATGCTGCGGCTTGCTTAGCTTGCGCTCAAGCCCGGGCGAGCCGACCTCTAGCGTCCATTCGCCCTCAAGCGGCGGCTCCACGTCGAAAATCGGCGAAAGCAGCCGCGATAGCCGCTCGCAGTCGTCTAGGCCCACGCCGCCCGCTTTCGTGATGCTGATGCGATAGATCGTTCTGCCGTTTTCGCTCACTGTCTCCACGTCGTAAAGCTGCACGCCGCACTCGCGCGCCAAAGCCTCTAAATCAACCATTTTTGCGCAGCTCCTCCTCTATTTTGTCAAAAAGATCATCCATTTTGTTTTGATACTCCAAGCGGTCGTCAAATTTGAAGTGAAACGCGGGGCAGCGGTACCAGCCCTCCGCCTCGGCGCAGAAGTTTTGCAAATATCTCGCCACGCGGCCGAGCTTTTCGAGCACGAATTCCTGCTCGCGCTCGTCGAAGGCGTTTTTATCCAGATACACGAACGCGTCGTAGCGCCCGCGCTTGCACTCCACGTCGGTGACGCACAGCCCGCGCAAAAGCTCGTCCTCAAGGCTTGCGAGCGCTTCGGGGATGAGTTGCTTTAGCACGCTTTGCGTGCGCAGTCTTCTGAGTTCGGTCGGATTCATCTTTACCTCGCTATCTTAAATCGCCGCAGATTGCGCGGCGATGGAATTTTATTTTGCGTCTTGCGATGACGGAATTTTATTGCTTTGTCGCAGCGGAGCGTCCGTCTCGCGGCGACATAGAATTTTTCTCGTATCCATCTTATGGCGGCACGGAATTCTATCTCGCTTCAGCATGACGACGCGGTCTGTTTAAATTTGACGCGGCTTGCGATGCGCCGGAGCGTCCATTTAAATTCTGAGCGGTTTGCGTCGCGCCGGTATTGCAAACGACGCCGCACTTTTTAAAATTTCGCTCTTAAATTTTAAAAGGCACAAGCCCTGCTTTGAAATTTTACTTTTAAATTTTAACTCGACACTTTGCGCTTAAATTTCAAACGCAGATCACGCAAGAATTTTATAGCTCGCATACGAAAGCTCGTCGCATAGCCACACCGCTACCGCAGAAATATTTCCGCGCCAAGACGCGGTGTTATTCTATGCCGTATTCTGCTCGCCACGGCGCTATACCGCTGCCGTTTTGACGGCGCAATAATACAGCGCGCGGCGGCACCCTCTTTGCGCTACGCTCGCTTACTGCGTCGCTATTTACGATATCTTCTGCTGTCTTGGCGCCCGTTACAGAACCTCGCGCCGTTGCGGCCTCATTTTGCGCCGCCTGTACCGTGCTATTCTCCGCGCTGCTGTTTTGCCACACTGCGCCAATTCAGAATTTATCTTAAATTTTAAAAACGCTTCGATGCTGCGCGAGATCTAAATTTTGCCGCTTTAAAATTTCAACTTTGCGATTAAATTTAAATTTAAGTCGCGCGGAAAATTCGCAACCTGTAAGCGGCGTAAATTT
The DNA here is from genome assembly GCA_938036585.1 of uncultured Campylobacter sp. Taxonomy (GTDB): domain Bacteria; phylum Campylobacterota; class Campylobacteria; order Campylobacterales; family Campylobacteraceae; genus Campylobacter_B. Next base: position 14,059 of record CALHQN010000265.1, on the reverse strand, counting down.
AAAATTTGATCGCAAAGTCGCGTCACAAAAAAGTCTAAACATTAAAATTTCAAAACTGGCGCTACGCGACAAAGCCTCGCGCAGAAACCGACAAAATTTAAAGCCTTGCTCGCGCATTCCGTCGCTAAATTTAAAAGACGAAATTTCACGCCCAAATTCTGCGAGCATAAAATTTCAAAGCGCGATCGAGGCTTAAAATTTAGCCGCAAAGCCGTGCAAACGAAGCCAATGCCCACGCGGAATTTCGCGAGCATTAGTCTATCGTAGCCTGCTCCTCTTTTTGCTTGTAGCTTTCGATAAAATCGCCCACGCGCATATCGTCGTAGCCCTCGATGCCTACGCCGCACTCGAAGCCTTTGGAGACCTCCTTGGCGTCGTCTTTGAAGCGCTTGAGCGAGCTGACGTTGCCCTCGAAAACGATGACGCCCTCTCTGATGACGCGGATCTTTGCGCCGCGAGCTATGAGCCCGTCGGTAACCATACAGCCCGCGATCTGCCCGATCTTAGGCACGTTGATGACCTGGCGGATCTCGGCTTGACCCAAGGCCTCCTCGCTGATGATCGGGCTCATAAGGCCGCTCAAAAGCGCCTTGATATCGTCGATTAGGTTGTAGATGACGTTGTAGGTCTTAATCTGCGCGCCGCGCTCTTTGGCAAGCTCTTTGATCTCGCCCGTAGGACGGACGTTGAAGCCCAAGATCACGCAGTTTTCGCTGGCGCTTGCTAAGGCGATGTCGTTTTGCGTGATGCCGCCGATGCCGCTATGGATGATATCGACCTTGACTTCGTCGTTGCGGAGCTTATCAAGGCTTGCTTTGATAGCTTCTAGCGAGCCCGCGACGTCGGCCTTAACAATTACCGGAAGGCTTTTTAGCGAGCCTTCGGCGATCTTGGCGCTTAGCTCGTCAATGGTGACCTTGGTCGATTTGCTAAGCTCCTTTTGGCGCTGATGCTCATAAATTTTGCTCGCGTACTCGCGCGCTTCCTTATCGCTCGAAACGCCGATCAGCGTCTCGCCGGCGCCCGGAACCTCGCTAAGGCCTATGATGACGCCGCATTCGCCCGGTAAAATTTGCTTTAGCGCCCTGCCCTTATCGTCGCTAAGAGCGCGCACCTTGCCGTACGCGATGCCCGCTACGACGGTGTCTCCGACATGCAGAGTGCCGTTTTGCACGATGACGGTGGCAACTGCGCCGCGCCCTTTTTGCAGGGAACTTTCGATGATTGTTGCTTTAGCCTGCTTGCTAGGATCTGCTTTGAGCTCCAAAAGATCGGCTTGCAAAAGCACGATCTCTAATAAATTTTCGATTCCGTCGCCCGTTTTTGCGGAGATCGGCACGAACTCGTAGCTGCCGCCCCACTCGGTAGGCATGATGTCAAGCTCTGCAAGCCCCGTTTTTACGAGATCGGGATTTGCGGAGGGTTTGTCCATTTTGTTTATCGCGATGATGATCGGCACGTTTGCGGCCTTGGCGTGCGCTATAGCCTCCTTAGTCTGAGGCTTGACGCCGTCGTCTGCGGCCACTACGATGATTACGATATCGGTAACCTCGGCTCCGCGCGCTCTCATCGAAGTAAAGGCCTCATGGCCCGGGGTGTCGATGAAAGTAATTTTTCTGCCGTTTTTCTCGACCATATACGCGCCTACGTGCTGCGTGATGCCGCCCGCTTCGCCGCTTGCGACGCGAGAGTTACGGATATAATCGAGCAGGCTCGTTTTACCGTGATCGACGTGTCCCATAATGGTGATGACGGGCGCTCTGGCGATTAAATTTTCACTGCTTTCATTATCTTCGTAGGCCTTGATGTAGTCAAACTCCTGCGCCTCATCGACGATATTTACCTCAATACCGAACTCGCTTGCTAAAATTTCTATCGCGTCCTCGTCCAAAAAGTCGTTTTTCGTCGTCATCATCCCAAGCGCAAATAGTTTGCCGATGATCTCGCTAGGCTGCTTTTTGATCTTATCGGCAAACTCATAAACGCGGATCTCTTTCGGTATATTTACCGAACTCACGCTTTCGCTATCGCGCTCGCGAGGGGCTTTTTTATGCTTTTTGCGACCGCCGCGACTTATGCCGCTCTCGCCGCCGAACATCTGACTCTGAGACGTTCTGTAGATATTGGGCTGGTTTTTATTTTTGGTGCGGTTTTCGGTCTGGATCGGTTTGACGGTGAAATCGGGCATTACTACGACGTCCTCGTCCTCGATGACGATATCGGCCATCTCGTGATCGGGAATAATGTCGATTTTAAGAGCGTCCTCTTTTTTGGCGGTGGGAGCTTTTTTCTTTTCGATCTTTTTCTTTTTCAAATTTAGTTCGGCGTTTGAAAAGATCGCCTCCAAGCTCGCGCTCATCTTTTCGCGCCTAGGCTCGATTCTATCTTGTGCCGCCGGGGCTTGAACTTCCTTCTTCTTTTTGACTATGACTAGACCGCGACGCTTTTGCAAGCTCTCGCTAGCGATACTATCGCCGCTGTTTATCTGCACTGGAGCAGGCTTTGAGGCGGCGTTTTGCTTCTCCTCTTTATCCTGCGCAGCGGAGGAAATTTCTTCTTTTTGATTTTGGGATTTTTCGGTTTTCGCCTCGGGCTCTTGCGTACGCGCTTTTTCATCGCTAGGCTCTTTGGCGCTCTGCGCGGGCTCTTTGGATTCGGAAGCTTTTAAGCTTTCTGCCTTTTTAGTGCTCTCTTTTTTAGCGGTTTTTTTAGTTTCGCTCTGTTTTTTGGCGGGCTTATTCTCGTCCTCTTGCGCTTTTTCGGAGCTTTTCTTTGCAGGCTTTGACTTTTTCCCCGGCAAAATTCCCGTCTGTATATAATCGTAAATAGCGGCAGCTTCTTCTTCGCTTACTTTATTCGACGCGGTTTTTACCTTTTTAAAGCCCATCTCCTGCGCTTTTTCGATTATCTCTTTGCTTGCGTATCCAAGCTCGTCCGCGATATCTTTAATCAGAACACCCATTTAAAACCCTCTCCTTGATATGTCCCAAATCTGCGCTAGACGCAAATTTAGATAGATATTTTGAAATTTTCTCTTTTTGATTTATGCAACCGTCGCAAATATAAAATTGTCTGTTTGAGCTTATATTTTTAAAATTTTGCAAAAAGGCGTGGAGTTCGCGCTTGGCGAAGCGCCCCTTGCAAATAACGCACATCCTAATCGGTTCACTCATGCGATTATATCTTTATTTTTCTTAGTCAATATTAAAGCCGCCGTTGTCGATCTCTAAAATTTCGACGCGGAAGTTTTTAAAATTTTCGCTAAGGCAAGCCTTAAGCTTTGCGGCGTCGGATCTGTAGACTAAATTTAAAAAGCTTGAGCCGCTGCCCGAGAGCGAGCTCATAAGCGCGCCGTTATCATAGGCGATCTCGCGCACCTTAAAAAGCTGCGGAAGCACGCCCATACGCATCTGTTCGTGCATCTTATCGATACAGGCATAGCGCAAGCTGTCGTAGTCGCGTCGCATAAAGCAAGCGGTCAGAAACGCCGCGTGCGAGAGGTTGCTAACGCAATCTTTGATCGAAAAGCTCTTAGGCAGCTTGCCGCGAGATTCGTTCGTAGGCATCGGCGTATCGGGAATGACAACGACGGCTTGCAGATCTTGCGAAATTTCGCATTTTTGCGTGCGAACCGTCTTGCCGTCCACGACGCTGCTGACAAAGCCGCCGAGCGTCGCGGGAGCGATATTATCAGGGTGATTTTCATATTCCAGCGCCGTGTTTAAAATTTTAGCGCGATCGATCTCAAAGCCGCAAACTTTATAAGCGCTTGCGATGGCGCCTACGATCACGGCAGAGCTGCTACCCAGCCCGCGCGAAAACGGGATGTTGTTATGAAAGGCGAATTTAAAATTTAACTCTTGCCCGCCGCCTAATTTTCTGTAAATTTCATTGAAAATATTCAAAAAAGCGTTGCCCTTCTTAAGCCACGCCCTATCGCTGCCCTCGCCGCTAAGCGATACGCAAAAAAACTTCTGCTCGGTAATCTCTACTTCGTTAAATAGCCCTAGGCTAAGGCCGAGCGCGTCGAAACCGGGGCCTAAATTTGCGCTCGTCGCAGGAATTCTTATAATCAAATTTTCTCCTAAACCGCTTCTATGATGTAATTTGGAAGTATATCATCGCTTTTATTTAAAACCGATAAATCCTGCGGCAAAGATAACGCGGCGGGGGCGCATTTTTTCATCCTGATTTCGCCGCGCTCGTAAACGTAGCTGAAATTTTTATTTGCTCTGATCGGCCCGAAGCCGCTTAGCTCAAAGCCGCTGATCGCGCGCAGAGGCACATCAAGAGCGATGCTAAGCGTGCGCAAGATCACGTAGCTCACCTTCATACCCATGAAGCTGCCGGGAGTGTTTGCGTAGATGAGCTCTTTGATTTTATAAGTTTTTAGAATTTCGCTAAATTTGCAGATCAGAAATTTATCGGCTTTTTCGCCTTCGGCGCTTGCAAATTCCGCTATCTTAGCGCCGTTTTCATACACGCCGATCAGGCATGGCGCGCTAAGAGCGGCAATTAAAATTTCAACTTCTTTGATTTTTCGGCCTTAGGCGAAGACTGTTTGGTATTCGCGTGCGATCTCGGCGGTAAGGTCAGCGAGCTCGAAATTTTTAGCGCCTGCTAAAACCGCTAAAGTTAATTTATGATTTAGATCGTGGCTTCCCGCAAACGCCGTATAATCGCCCAAAATCGGAGCGCCTACGAGCGCAAGATCGCCGATTGCGTCTAAAATTTTATGGCGAACGAACTCGTTTTCAAAACGCAAACCCTCGGGATTTAAAATTTTGTTCTCATCGATTACGACGGCGTTTTCTAAGCTGCCGCCTAGAGCTAGCCCCATGGAGCGTAGTGCTTGCACATCTTTTAAAAATCCAAACGTGCGTGCGCGCGAAATTTCTTTGACGTAGGATTTCTTGCTAAATTCAAAAACATAGTGCTGAGTGCCGATGAGCGGATGGCTAAATTTAATCGTATAATCAAATTTAGGGCTCTTACTCGGGCTTAGTCGTACGAGCTTATCGCCCTCGCGAACCTCCACCGCTCGCTTGATGATGAGAGCTTTTTTATTTGCATCAAGCTCCTTTACGCCAGCTTCGTCCAAAAGCATACAAAAGCTCGCGGAGCTGCCGTCCATCACCGGAATTTCGTTAGCATCGACGATGATGCGGATATTATCGATACCGTAGCCGTTGATGGCGCTCATTAGATGCTCGATCGTCGATATATAGCCCTTTTCGTTGCCTACGACGGTCGCCATCTGCGTATTTACGACGTTTTTCGGCTCGGCTTTAAAACTAATACCAAGATCGCTTCTGTAAAATACGATTCCGCTGCCGGCTTCAAGAGGCTCCAAAGTCAGCCTTATCGGCTCGCCTTTGTGAAGCCCGATGCCCACCGTATGAACCTTCTTGCCTATCGTTGTCTGTCTCATTTCTATCCTCGTTTTCATTAATCCGCGCATTATAGCAAAAATTTTAAAATTTATTTACCCTTTTGGATCAATTTTTTAGACGATTCCAAAACATCCGACACATTATCTTTTATCCACTTTGAATCCATCCACTCCTCCGGCCTTACGTCCACTCCCTGCACGACCATGCCGAAATGCAGGTGATCTCCGAACGCAAATCCGCTAGTGCCCGTCTGCGCGAGCGTATCGCCAGGTTTTACGTCGCTGCCCACACTCAAGGCGCTTGCAGAGCAGTGTCCGTAGATACCGTATAACCCAAAGCCGTAGTAAATTCCTAAATTTAACCCGAAAATTCCGTTTTCCTGCGCGAAAACCACCTTGCCGTAGTTGCTCTCTTTGATGTCGGCGTTTGCGACGCTAGCAAGATCGAGCCCCATATGCCACGACTCGCTCACCTGCCGCTCATCCATAAAAAATATCCTGTGATCGGCAAAACTCGCCACAGCTGCGCCCTTTGCAAGCGGATAGAACGGCTTTGGCTCGAAACTCTCTATTTTATCCTCATGCACCGCGCTGGTAGCGGCGTGCAGGTCGTCGCTGTTTTTGTTGCGAAGCGTCTCGTTTACGAATTTAAATTTTTCCAGATCGCTCATCGAGTTAAAATTCTGCGCATATTGGCTGGCTAGATCGCTTACCTTGCCGCTGATGAAATTTGCGCTCAGTTTGATATTTGAGAGCTTATATTTTCTGTCCTGATAGAAGTATTTGATCTGCGAGGTGCTGACGTTGCCCGCAAGATCGGTGGCAACTACTTCGGCGCGGAATTCATCTAAATTTGCGGGCCACGCCACGAGCGAAGCGTAGTAGCCGTCCTTGACAAACGGCGTTGCTTTGAAATCTTTCCCGTAATTCGTATGGATATAGACCTGATCCAGTCTCTCGTCCGACGCGCCGAAAACCACTACGGCGCTGCCGCCCTTGGTGATTTTGTAGGATTGCGCAATGACGTTGATGACGGGCTTTTTGTTGTCTATTATTATATTTACGGTTTTTTCAGCCTTGTTTCCTTGGGCGAAATTCCAAACGCTCACGTCGGTTGCGATAACTTCGAGCTTATAATTTTTATCGCTATTAAAGATCAAATTTTTAGGGAATTCCACCGGAATTTCGACCGTTGTTTGCGGGACGTTTAGCTCCTCGTTTACTAATGGAATGACGCTCGAGCCGTCGTTTAAATTTACGCGGATCAGTTTAAGTCCCGTGTCGTCTGAAATTTTAATCTTTAAAGGCGAGGTCAAATTCCAATAAATTTCACTTGCAAGCGCGATCTGCGGAGGGTTTTTTTCAAATTTAGGCGAGGTGAAAATTCTAAAAATTCCATAGATGACGGCGCACAATATAATAAGAAGTATTAAAATTTTAAATTTGGTTTTACTGCCGTTTCTGCGCATGAGTTTGCCTTTGTGTGTGATTTTAGCCGCGATTTTACAGGCTTAACGTAAATTATCGGTAAAGTTTAGCGAAATTTAGGGGAAACGGGCGCGATTTTGAGGGCGCAAATTTAGGGGCGCCGAAAACCCAAAGCCGTATTAAAACCGGCAAATTTTTAAAATTTAAAATGCGCTAAATTTAACTCTGCTCGCAAGTCTAAAAGATGAAATTTTAAAATTTAAAGCAGGTCTAAATTTAAAAAGGAGCCGCTCTTGCGACTCCTAAATTTAGACTAATTAAAGCGCGAACCTATGCTAAATTCGAAGCTATTGGTGTCGTCGTGCGGCTTTTTATTCAGAGGCTTGACGAAATACAGCTGCAAAGGCCCCATCGGCGTCATCCACTCGATACCAGCACCCGCGCTATATCGCTCCTCCTCGTTCCAGCTATTATCGCCGATCATTCCGTAGTCAAAAAAGGTTACGAGGCGCATCTTTAGCCTATCGATAACCGGGAAGCTTAGCTCAAAGGAGTTATTAAAGCTCTGCATACCGCCCGTTTCGATGTAGCGGCAATTATTCGCGGCCAAACAAATTTGCTTTTTCGGAATGCTCCTGCTATCGTAGCCCCTGACGTTTTTCATACCGCCTAGGAAAAGCTTTTCGTTAATCGGAATTTTCTTGCCGGTCTCCCAGATGTAGCCTGCTGCGGCCTTGTATCTGAAAATAATATCGTAGTCGATGTAGTCGCGTAAGCCGAAGTAGTAATTAAACGATCCTCGCGCTTTGGTGTATTCGATATCGCCGCCAAGACCTGCGTATTCGAGGCTCGTGCTTGCGATAACGCCGCTGCGAGGCAGATAATAATCGTCGGTGTTGTTAAACGTTATCGCAGGGATAATCGAGCTTTTTAAATTTTTACCGTCTTGATAGCCTGCTGCCGCGTAGTATTGATTTAAGCCCTTTATTTCGCTCTTTTCAAAATAATAAGTTAGGCTGGCGTCGGTATAGCGTCCCAGCTTGCGGCCGCCGGTGATCGAAAATCCGTAGGATTTCTCGTCGTAATCGTCCCAATCGTAGTCGTTGGCAAAGATCGCGCCGCCGAGGCTGTATTCGGAGTCGAATACGCGCGGATTGGTCAGGCTTATGCGGCCGCTTAGGGCATCGTCGCTCTTTTCGACCGAGAATGCGCCGTGCAAGCCGGTGCCGAATACGTTTCTATCGCTAATGCCGCCGCTTAGCAGCAATCCGTCATCGCTTCCGTAGCCGATACCGCCGGTAATCGAGCCCGTAGGAGCTTCTTTTACGACTACCTCAAGATCAATCTTATCGTTTGAAACGCGATTTTCTTTGATCTCGACCTCATCAAAATATCCCGTACGCTTTAGCGAGCTAAGAGAGTCGTTATAATCCGTTTTACTGTATAAATTCCCCTCGGTCAGATACATCTCGCGACGGATGACTTTATCCTCGGTTTTGTCGTTGCCAGAGATCGTTACGTTTCTGATATAGACCTTATCCTCCGGAATAACCTCATAGGTGATATCGACCGTTCTTTCCTCTTTGTTTTGCTTAGTTTTAGGCACTACGCGCACATAGGCATAACCCTGATCGGCTACTAGAGTTTCCAGCTTTTCCATATCGCGGCGCAACCAAGCGGAGTTCATGGTGTCGCCCTTTTCGAGCTTGAAATCATCTATGACTTCGGCCTTATCTAAAACGATATAACTAGGATACTCGATATCTACCGAGCTTACTTTATATCGCTCGCCCTCGCTGATATAGTAGGTAAGATCGGCGGTGTAGTTATTCATATCCGCATTAAGCAGCGGCTCGGATACTTGGGCGTCCAAATAGCCCTTTTTATAGTATTCCTCTTGAATTCTATTGGCGTCATTAGGTAGCTCGGCGGTTTTTACCTTGCCGTCGTTAAAGCCCCACATCCAGCCTAAAATTTCACGCTCTTTGTTGGCGACGGACGGCTCTATATCGCCGTAGTCGAGCTTATCCGCACCTACCAAATTTACTTTGTCGATGATGATATTTTCGCCGCGATTTACCTCGATCGTCAGCAGGATGACCGATTTATCGTCGTTTATCGGCTTTGGATAAAATTCCACCACGGTGTCGAAAAAGCCCTTGACCTCGTAGTACTGCTTAATGCGCGTCTCAGCTTTTTTGACCGCCACCTCGTCGTAAACCTGCCCCGGACGTAGACCGATGAGCTCATTGATCTTGTCGCGGTCGTTGGTGACTACGTTTTTGATCTCTACCTTAGCGATGGTCGGCTTCTCGGTTACGTTGATCGTTACGTCTCCGCCCTGCTCGCTGATATAAACGTCGCTAAAATAGCCCTGTGCGAATAAATTTGAAATCGCGGCGTTGGTATTTTCGCCGGTGATTTGATCGCCTACTTTAAGCCCCGAAATTTGCTGTGCGACCTGCGGAGAGAGGTGTCTAAGTCCTTCAAATTTAATGGATTTGATCTGCGTGGCGCATGCTACGGAAAGCCCGCCTACTAAGAGTAAAAAAACGCTTTTTTTCATAAAATTTTACCTAAAACTGAAAATAATTTGCGTATAATACCACATTAAAATTAAAACTTGCATATATCAAAAGGGAATTTTATGAAGATAGGAATCATCGGTCTAGGTCTCATAGGCGGCTCTTTGGGGCTGTGTCTTAAGAGCACCAAAATCATCAGCGCCGTCTACGGCTGCGACATCAGCCGCGAAAACGAAAAAGAAGCTCTGCGACTCGGGCTCGTGCATGAAATTTTAAGCCTAAAGCAGATGAAACAAAGCTGCGACGCGATATTTCTCGCGATCCCAGTAGAGGCGATCTTGCGTACCCTGCAAGATCTAAGCGACTGCAGAAGCGAAACGACGATCATCGATCTGGGAAGCACTAAATTTAAAATTTTGCAAAACTGTCCGCCGCAAATCAGACGAAATTTCATCGCGGCCCACCCGATGGCGGGAACCGAAGATTCCGGTCCGCAAGCGGCATTTAAAGAGCTTTTAAACGGCGCGGTAGTCGTCATCTGCGACGATCACGGCGCGGACGAAACGCACGTCAAGCGCGCGGTAGAAATTTTTTCGTTTGCGGGGATGAAGATCGTATTTATGGACGCAAAAAGCCACGATCACCACGTGGCGCTCATCTCGCACCTGCCCCACGCGATCAGCTACTCGCTCGTAAACAGCGTTTTAAAAGAGGAAAATCGCCGCAATATCATAAATTTAGCCGGCGGCAGCTTCTCGGGCATGAGCCGTATCGCCAAGAGCTCGCCGCAGATGTGGGTCGATATTTTTAAGCAAAACCGCACGAACCTGTTGGGCGCGATCGACGCTTTTAAAAACGAACTGGATCTTTGCGTGGGGATGATTCGTGACGAGCGCTGGGATGAGCTTGAGGCGTGGATGTATGAAGCGCGCAAGCTAAGGGATATTATTTAAAATTCACTCGCACGGCTAGGCTGCGCGACGGACGCTTTAAGAACGCGCCTTTAAATTCTAAAAATTTCGCTTTCAAACAGCCTGCGCAAATTTAAATTTTAATCTGCGCGAGTCTGGATGCGAGCTCAAAAATCTATATTCTCCTGCGTGAAAATTTTCTTTGAGGGAAACTCAAACGCGCAAAGCCTCGCCTTCTCGCCCCAATAATTTTTATAAACGCACCCCAGATCGATATTTGCACTAAATTCCGTAATGACGGGCTTTTTCACCGGCGTGTGCCCGTAGACGTTAAAAATTCCGTCGTTCGCACTATCGTCTCCGCGCCCGCTTAGCACGTGAGCGGCAAAGCTTTTCGCGCGCTCATCGTCGTATCTGGCGCTCCACATACGCCCCACCGCGGAGTGCGATACGACGAGCGTGCGACCGCTTTCGTCCCTCAAATCATACTCTAGGTAAATCGGCAGCTGCGAGACGAACCGCAGATGCTCCTTGCATTGCTCCACGCCTCCGCGGCGATAATACGACGCTAGCGTCGCCTCACCGCCGTTGTTAAACAGCCAGCTTTCGTCCAGGCTGAAAAATGCATAAGGATCGTTTGAGCTCGTAAATTTGCCAGTTTTTGCGCACCTTAGGGCGGTTTTTGCATTACGCACGAAGCTTCTTTCGTGATTACCCATCACCGCGTCGTATCCTCCCGCGCGCACAAACTCAACCACATCCGCGCTCGCAGGACCTCGATCGATCAAATCGCCCACAAAGCAAATTTTACTATCAAATTTACGTGGCAGCTGCTCTATCAGAGCCAAAAGCGACCTGTAGCAGCCATGCACGTCGCCGATTATGTAGATATTTTCCATTCTTTTTCCTTAAATTTTAACGCCCTCACCTTTTAACGCGAGGGCTATGATATAGGCGGTAGATAAAAATTCTGCGCTAAATTTTAAAATTTAGCGCGCTAGGACTTGGGCGGATAAATCTGCTTTAAGACCCTATTTACGACGAATAGAGTAAGAATATAAGCTACAAAAATGCTGATTATTAAATCACCTCCGCACCACCTAAACACCATAGCAATCGCTATCCCGACAAGGGGCGATACAATTAAAACAGCTACGGTAGGCAAAAATAGATTGACGAAAAAATCCACAAACTTACCAAAATCTTTTAACTTTGCGGCAAGTATCGCACATATCCAGCAGAAAAATATCCAAAAAAATAGGAAATATGCGAATTTTTTCTGCAGCCATTCTATAGAATCGTCAAACCGGGCGCTAGATGTGTAAAAAAACGGTTCTATCACAAAACCAGCCAAACTCGAAACGCACATCAAGTAAAAACTCATCGAAAATGCGCAGGCTATAATTTTTAAAATAATCATCAGAGTTCCTAAAATTCTAAATTTAGGCGAAAAATTCCTCGATTAGCCGAGTCATTTCGCTCTCAGCGGCGACGTGGTTGATCTGCTCGCGAAAGCTTGCAGCGTTTTCGCGCCCCTTGGAGTATTCATGCAGATGCTTGCGAAATATCGCCACGCCGTGGCTACCGTAATGGCTTAGCATTTGAGCGAAATGATAGAGCACGACCTCCCTTTTTAGCGCGTCGCTTGCCTGCTCGCCCGTTTTAATCTCGCGAAAGATCCACGGCCTGCCGATGACCGCGCGACCGATCATCAGCGCGTCTGCGCCGCTAAGATCTCGCACCGCTAGCGCATTGGCGGAGTTTATGTCGCCGTTTGCGATCACGGGGATTTGCAGCGCGCGTTTAGCTCTTGCGATCGCGCCGTAATCCACCGCCGCGCTGTATCCGCCCGCTCTGGTGCGGCCATGAATCGCGATAAAATCGGCTCCTGCGCTCTGTACCGCGCGCGCGATATTTTCGATATCCACGGCGCCGAAGCCCAGCCGCACCTTCGCGCTCGTAAATTTTTTGTTCGAATACTTTTTGATCGTCTCAACCAGGCGCGATAGACGGGGTAGATCAAGTAGCAGCGCCGAGCCGGCGCCCTGCTTTACGACTTTGGGGACGGGACAGCCGCAGTTTAGATCGATGCCGTCGATGCCGTCAAATTTATTGATGAGAAAAACCGCCTTTTTTATGATTTCCGCATCGCTGCCTGCGATCTGCACGAAAAATGGGGTTTCCGCGGCGTTTTTTTCGAGCATCTTTAGCGTCTTTTCGCCCTCGAAAACAAGGGCGTTTGCGCTTATCATCTCGCTTACGGTCGCGTCGCAGCCGAATTTTTTCACTACGCCCCGCAGCGGCGGATCCGAGAAGCCCGCCAAAGGCGCTAAAAATAGAGGGTCTCTTTTAAAAAAATCTTTCGTCATTTTAAATTTCTTATTTCAAATTTGATTTAGGCTTAGACGTTTCCGTGCTACGTTTAAATTTTAAAATTTCGCCGCGCAAGAGTCGTGCGCGACAAGCAAGGCTTTAAATTTAAAGATCCGAAATCGCGCTAAATTTTAAAATTTAAGATCAGTGCATTGCGCGGGTTGTGTTTAAGCCGCCGCAAAACGGACTCCGCTTGCAAAAATAGCGCGCGAAATCACGTAAGCTAAAATATCAGCGATGCGGGGACGTTTTTGCCGTTGTCGCGCAAAAATAGCAGAATTTTAAACTTCTCAAACTCGTCGCCGTCGGCGAGACTCAACTGATCTCTGAACTCATCGATCATGCCAAGCTCGTATAACACGTAAAGATACGCCTCGGTGCTCTGCGAATTTTCGTTTTTGAGCCGCTCGAAAAAGGCCTTGTATTGCTCGGGAGCGAGGTAATTTTTTAGCTTTTTGGCAAAGCTTATGAAATCCTGCTCGCCGAAGCTTTCGTTATTTACGAGATCAAAAAGCTCTTCGTTACTTATATCAAAGCCCTCATCATTAGCCGCGCGATCTACCAAAAGGCTTACTTCTTTGATATCCGACGGAATTTTATACGTCTTGATCTTTTCGTAGCTGCCCTTAGCAAGCAGGACGTCGTAGGCTTTTTTGGTAATATTTTCGCTATAAACGCCCTTGGTTTTTAAAATTTCATACGCATACTCGGGCTCTGCGTCGAGGCGGTTAAGCTCGTTTTGTAAAAACAGCCCGTTGTTTTTAGGCAGCTTATATTTTCGCAGATCGGCCACCTGACCGTTTTTGACCTGTTCGATAACGTCCACCACCTCTCTTAGTTCGTCATTTTCGATATCGACTCCCGTGCTGTCGTACCACGGAGATAAAATTTTAGTAATATCGCTAGGGTCTTTGAAAAACTCGGTTTTGAAGTCCTTATTAGTATCAAGACCGAGCAGAACCTCTTTGCTCATCGCATCGTATGCGCTTAGATCCTTTGCGATCGCCCTTTTCGTGCGGTAAAACGCGAAGCTATGAAAAACTATATGAAAAATCGCCAAAACCATATACAAAATGAGCGGCACTACGATCCATACCGCCACTGGAAGGGTAAGCGCAAAGCCGAATAGCTCCAGCGTGTAGCTTTCGCTTTGCTGTGTAAAAACCAAAATCGCGATAATCGCGATATAGACGATCGAGTATAAAAAGAATTGCTTAGTTTTCATCGCTAACTCCTATTTTGTTTTTCCGCCTGTTCCTTACATGAAATGCACAATCTAGCCTCGGGGCTTGCTTTTAGTCGCTCCAGATTTATATCCTCGCCGCAGCATTCGCAGCGTCCGTAGGTACCGTTCGCTATGCGCTTAAGCGCGCTTTCTATCTCTAAAAATGTCTTTTGCTGATTGACGTTAAGCGAGTATTCGATGCTAA
>CALHQN010000264.1 GCA_938036585.1 uncultured Campylobacter sp. | reverse complement strand
CGTCACACACCCGCACTAAAGCTTCATAAAATTTCATAGCTCGTGTTAGGTAAAATTCCGCCGACTTACTCCGCGGTTTTGTTTAAATTTGTGCCCAGTTCGGGTAAAATTTTATCTATCTCGCCGCTCTGTCCGAGGCGGTACAGCGCGAAGTCGTATTTGATGGGGTCGCTCGGATCGAAACGCCTTAAGCTTTGCGTAAGCTGTAAAACTGCCTCAAAATCGTAACTCTTGCGATCGATCAGCCCAAGCTTAAGCGAAACTTTATGCGTGTGGGTATCGAGCGGGATGAGGAGGCGCGATTTTTCGATCTTTTCGTACAGCCCCAGATCGATGTCGCTGTCGCGCACCGCCCAGCGTAGGAAAAGATTGTAGCGCTTATATGGCGATCTGGGCTTTTGCGCGAAGCCGCGCCCGAAAAAAAACTCATATCCCGGGCTGCGGTAGGGATTTAATTTGTAAATCTCGCCGATTAAAAAATTTATCCCATCCTCGATCCGTCCGCTTTTTTGCATACCGCAAAGCACGCTCTCCTCGATGCTAAGGCTGTTTTTAAGCCGCTTTAAAGTTATAAAAATTTCAGCGACGTCGCGCGAGCTTTGAAATCTATACTTTTTGCTCGCAAGTTCCGCTCTCATGCGCTCTTCACTCCCGTCCAAAAGCGAAAAATCAAGCGAGCGGAGGAATTTTAAAATTTGAGCCGCGCTCCCGTAAGCAAACAGCGCGCAAATAAGCGCTACGACGTCGTTTCGATGTTCCTTTGCGACCTGCAGCGGATCGGGTGCGCCGAAAAGATCCGCGTCGCAATTTTTCAAATCGGCGTAGTAATCTAAAATTTGCTTTAAGCTTTTCATTTTGCGTAGTAACTCATCGTCGTAGCGCCGAATTTGCGCGATTTAAGCAGCGCGAAGTCGCCGATTTTAGGCGGCATCTCAAGCTCGCTCATATGCTCGATCGCGATTAGCAGCTCGCACTGTGCGGAGCCCAGGCGTGCTATCAGCGCCAGCACCCGCTCGTAAATCTCGCCAAAGCCCTGCCTGATCGCAAACGGCGGATCCAGATAAACAAACACTCTGCGCGCGGGATCGGAGACGAAATTTTCACTAGAATTTACGGTATGGCTTTCGCTTAAATTTACGGCAGAGCGTCCGTTTATGTCCGCTTGCAGCTCGTGCAAAATTTCGGGCAGTCGCTCGAAACAATCGCCCAAAATCGCATTTGCGCCGAGCTCGAAAAGCTCGAAATTTTTCCGCATGATCTTATGCGCGGCGGCGTCCTTTTCGATCGCATAAACGTTTTTTGCGCCGTTACTTAGCGCTTCAAGCGCCATCGCGCCGCTACCGCCGAAGCACTCGATAAACGCCGCGCCGCGCAACTCCGCCCGCCAAGTATCGAAAAACGAGCCCTTTACGATGCTTTTCGTGCTGCGCGTACTCGAAAACGCGGGCAGAGCGAGCTTTTTGCCCCTATAAATGCCGCTTGAGATTTGCGTAAAGAGCATGCCGCCGGATTTGGAAAATTTAGCCATTTTGCCTTCTTAAAATTTCGATGATTTTTGCCTTGAACTCATCAAATAGCGCGCAAATCTCAACTTCTACACTCGCCGCATCGCATTCGCTAAAATCCCGCTTTAGCTCGCTTTGAAAATCCTCTAGCTTCGATAGCAGGGTATTCTTTGAGAACGGTAGCGCCAAATCTCCGTCCTCGCCGATCAAAAAGAGCGGTTTTGCCGAGCTTTGCGGCTCGTCTCTTATTATAAAGTCGCAATCCTGCGCACTTGCGGCGCGATCTTTCAAAAACAACTCCAGCGTCTTTTGCAAAATTTCGCAGTCGCAATCGATAAAAGCTTTCATCAAAGCCCCTTTTTAAATTTTATCATCTTAAACTTCTCGCCAAACTCCGCGCGCAGGTGATTAAACTGCAAAAGCGCGTTGCGATAGCCCTTCTCGCCGCTTTTTTGCATAAAAAGCTCTAAAAGCTGGACCGCGCCGAAGTCTATGAGAGCCGCGATCTGTCTTTTAAAATCCGTCGTCACGGCGCCCGCGTCCTCAAACGCCGCACGTAAAATTTCAAAATTTACGTCGTAAGTAAGATCGCTCTTGCCGTAAAAATCGCTTAAGTTTTGCACCTCAAAGAAGCTAAAAACCTCGTGGTTTCGGTAAATCCGTAGGCTAAAATCGCCGCTAGCGCCCATCTGTCCGTAATCGAAGGCTATGAAATAAAACCGCTGCGCGCTGGCGCAAATTTCGCGGGCGAAGCGAAAGTATCCGACCGGGATTTCGCCGCGCGATATGCCGAATCTGCGCGCGAGGGTCAAAATTTCGCGTTCTTTTATGGGGGCAAATTTTACCGCGCCGCTTTCGATAAAAAGCATATTTTCGCCGTCCACCGCCTCGCATTTAAAGGCGTCGAAAAGCTCATTTGCCACAAAGATCGCATCTTTAAATTTCGCCTCGTGCACGCTTGTGAAATGCTTTAGCGCGATTTCGTCGCCGAAGCTCTCCGCAAAGCTCGCCCGCTGTAGCTCGCGCAGGCGCTCGTGCGGCTCGATAATCGCAAAGCTAAATTTATCAAGCGCCGCCGCACCGCCCAGCGTAAAGATAGCTTGCGCTATGTCGCAAAGCAGCCGCCCGTCGTGCGAGCCGATCTCTACGATAGCGATTTTGGCGCTATTTTGCGATTTTTTTGCAGGCGCAGCGTCTAAATTTAGCTCGCTCGCCGCAAGGTTTTGCCGCAATGCAGTTGGGCTAGGCACTGCGTCTAAGCTTAACTCTTGCATCGCGCCAAAATCCGCGCTTAGGCGTAAAATTTCGCGCGCGATGCAGATACCGAAGAAGCTCCCTATGCTTACGGCAGTGTAAAAATCGCCGCTCTTGCCGATTTTAGCAGCATTTGCGTAGTAGCTCTCGTTTAGCCAGCCCTCGAAAAAATCGCTAAATTTCACGCCCGCACTATCTCGTCCAGGCTCTTGCGTAGGCGCGCAAAGCCCCCTTTGATCTCCGGTTTTTTGATATTTAGCGCAGGCAAAAATCTAAGGGTACACTTGCCGGATTTTAGGATCAAAAGTCCGTTTTGCAGGGCTTTGTTAAAGATCTCGCTCAGATTTTTTTCATCGCGCAACACGAGGCCTTGCATCAGACCGAGCCCCACGCGCTTTTCGATCAGGCTAGGATAGTCTGCGGCGAGCCCGTCTAGTTTTTTGATAAATCTTTTTATAGTCTTATCAAGCTTACCGCTCGCTTTTAAAAACTGAAGCTGCGAAAGCACCGCAAGCGCCGTAGAGGTCGCCAAAAAGTTACCGCCGAAAGTGCTGCCGTGCTCGCCCGGAGCGAAAATGTTTTGCTGCGCCACGCACGCGCCGATCGGTACGCCGCCCGCAAGCCCTTTGGCAAAGGTGATGATGTCGGGGCGGATGCCGTAAATTTGCGACGTCGCAAACTCGCCCGTGCGATATACGCCGCACTGCACCTCGTCGGTGATCAAAAGCAGCTTTTTCTCTTTCAAAATCGCCGCCAGCCTTTGCACGCTCGCCTTATCCAGAGGCTTGATACCTCCCTCGCCCTGAACGAGCTCGATCATCACGGCGACGCTATTTTCATCGATATGCGCGATGATCTCTTCGATATCGTCGAAAAATTTAAACCCTGGCATATATGGCGCAAAAATTTCCGGATGAAATTTCTCCTGCCCCGTAGCTTGCAAAGTCGCCAGCGTGCGGCCGTGAAAGGAATTTCGCAGAGTTAGAATTTCAAATTTCTTATTAGGGAAGTTTACGGTGCCGTATTTACGCGCCATTTTGATCGCCGCTTCGTTCGCCTCCGCGCCCGAGTTGCAAAACACCGCGTATGTGCGGTATCCTAAAAGCTCGCTAATCTTTTGAGCCAGGGCTTCTTGGGGCAGAATTCTATAAATATTCGAGCCGTGGATGATCTGCGCGGCTTGCGTGCCGATCGCTTCCAGCACGATTTCATTTGCGTGCCCCAGGCAGTTTACGCCGATGCCTGCGCCGAAATCCACGTAGTCCTTGCCCGCTTCGTCATAGACTATCGAGCCCTCGCCTCTTACCAGCGCCACGTTTACGCGCGCGAAATTATCCATCAAATAGTTCATTGTTTGTACTCCACTTTAGGCAGATGCCAAGATTTGTAATAAGCCACCATGCGAAACGCAACTCCCAAAACCAGCAAAATAATCACCGAAAAGGCGCCGCTAAGCCCCAACCCATCAAGCACAAAATATATCAAACCTACGCCCATACTTATCGTACCGTAAAGCCCGGTGCGCAAAAACCACGGCACTTCGTTCAGCAGCACGTCGCGCAAGATGCCGCCGCCCACGCCGTTGCAAAACGCGATCAGCACCACGCCGAAAACGTTAAGGTTGTAGCTTAGCGCAACCATCGCCCCTACGATTGAAAAGCTTACGACGTCGATCGCATCGGTTAGAATAAATAAAAATTTACCCTCCAAATCGCGGTTCTCGTAAAGTTTGGCAAAAATAGCTACGACGCTTACCGCAAGCACGATAGTTACAGGCGCGTAGTGCGTGAACGAGTAGATCTCGCGACTTACCAAGGTGTCGCGCATGATCCCGCCGCCAAGCGCCGTCAAAAACGCCGCGATAAAGATCCCAAGCCAATCGCAGCCCTTCTTTACGCCGAATAAAAACCCGCTAAGCGCCGCCGAAGCGATGCCTACGCACTCCGTAAACTCTAAAATACTCATATCACAAACTGCTAAAATCCTTTTAAAAACGCATTTTACAACAACTAAATATAAATTTCGGTAAAGCGCAGCGGGCGGGATAAATTTCAGAGCGGCAGATAAAATTTGAGCGCGGTGAATTGAAATCTACGCAGCAGAATTTTGTTAGGCAGGATTTTATGCAGCAGAATTCTACGCGGCTAAAATACGGCGCCGCTTCCGCGTAAATATAAAAT
>CALHQN010000263.1 GCA_938036585.1 uncultured Campylobacter sp. | reverse complement strand
AATTTAGCGACGAAATTCTGCGCGAAAGCGTAACGCTTGCAAAAAAATATCTAAGCGATAAATTTTTACCCGATAGCGCCATCGATCTTATCGACGAGACGGGCGCGAGCTTTGCTTTTAAGTCGCGAACGGCGCCGATTCAGATCGGCAAAAACGATCTCATAAACACCCTCTCCGTTAGCGCAAATATCGCAAATTTAAGCCAGACCGTCGATAATCGCGAGGTTTTGAAAAATTTAGAAGCCAACATCAAATCCGAAATTTTCGGTCAAGACGAAGCGGTGCAGAGCCTTTGCAAAGCGCTTCTGCGCTCATACGCGGGGCTCGGCGCCGAAACGTCGCCGATCGGCGTATTTTTGTTCGCAGGCAGCAGCGGCGTCGGCAAGAGCGAGCTTGCGAAGGTCTTGGCGAAGTATCTCGGAGTGCATTTTGAGCGCTACGATATGAGCGAGTATATGGAAAAACACAGCGTCTCGCGCCTGCTCGGCGCGCCTCCGGGATATGTGGGCTACGACGAGGGCGGGCAGCTTACCGAAGCGGTGCGCAGAAAGCCCTACTCCGTGTTGCTTTTCGACGAGATCGAAAAGGCGCACAAGGACGTTTTTAATATCCTGCTTGGAATTTTAGACGACGGGCGCGCAACCGATAACAAGGGCGTTACGGTCGATTTCAAAAACACGATCATCATCCTAACGAGCAATATCGGCTCGGCTAAGATTATGGAGCTTGACGCCAAAAATGCGGACAAGCCGCGCGAGATTGCGCTTGCCGAGCGAGAGGAGGCGATAAAGAGCGAGCTGAAGAATTATTTTAAGCCCGAATTTATCAACCGCCTGGACGATATCGTGATCTTCAACGCCCTAAGCGAGGACAATCTCATCAAAATCGTGGGCATTATGTTTAAGGGCCTACAAAAAACTCTCGCAAACCGCGGCATTAGCGCGAGCTTGAGCGAAGACGCCAAAAAGCTCATCGCCTCGGCGGGCTTTGATATCGAATACGGCGCAAGACCGCTGCGCAGGGCGCTTTACGATCTAGTGGAGGATAAGATAGCCGATATGATCCTAAGCGACGAGATCAAAACCGGCGATCGGATCGAAATCAGCGCGCAAGGCGGCGAGATCGGGATAAAGAGGATGAAGTAAAATTCTGCGGAATTTATCCTGCGGGGTAAATTCCGCGCTTCGGCGGAGTAAAATCGACTTGTTAAATTAGACGAGGTAAATTTCACACTTCGACAGAGTAAATTTGGCGGCGTAAATTTTAAAATTTACCGAGCTGAATTTCGTCGGATAAAATTTTTATCAAATGAAATTTCAGGCTTGGAATTTTAAATTTCCATTTCTCAAGCTCTATTCATAAAATTTTGCGTATTAATTTACGTAAAATTTAACTAAAAAAGATGGTTAAACCAACTTATCCGTATTAAATTTTATCTCTTCTTTTTAGAATAAAAACCGTCGCAGATGCGATTACTAGCGACGATAAAGCGCTTATCATCATTATGTTAAAATTAAAATTTGAGCGATCAAACAGATGACCCAACCAAGTCAAATCGGCTTTTGCTAGGATTATCACGGCTAGCGGATAAGTATAAAATAAACTTATAAAAAAATGCAGATGCGGCGGATATTTTATCCAGCAGAATAAAAGCCTTTATTTTGGAAAATACAAAACAGCAGATGATTAGAGGCAAAATTACCGTCGCGCAAAATAGATACAATACCATAGCGCCGAAAATATCGCTTTCGCTATCGCTTGCTTCTTCGTGCCACGTTAGTTCAAAAGCTTTCATAACGATAGAAAGCGGATTCGCGATATCGTGACCGCTATACTCCGCCAAAAAACCGCATCTATGCTGGCAAATATAACGCCCAAGCAGTCTATAGTAAAAAAGAGCAAGGTAATCCAGAATAAAATCCTCACCCCTTTTAGCTCAAAACATTTTTTAATGAACTCTTTTATCACCCTAGCCCCTAATTTATAGCTTTTAAGATCAATTTGGCTTTTATATCGCGTTTCATTTCGGCGCCTTTAAAAACACTTTGTCGTAATTTATCATCAAAATTTAAGCCTTTCGCTGCGCTAAATTTTAAAATTTACCGAGCTGAACTCTGATCGGATAAAAAACTATTTATCCTTTTCTTACATCTATCAGCGTGACTTTATAATTCTTACCTTGCTTATATAATCCATCAAGCCCAAATACTATAAGCTGCTCTTTTAAAAGCGAAAAAATTTCATCTACTGATATTTTTTCGCTACCATTTGGCACTATTGACAATACTTTCAAGACTTTATTATATTGGATGCCTGAAACTTTTTCATCTAATCCATAATCAAGAACGATGTCAAATATATCACCTTTATAATAGAATTTCCACATTGCTTTCGATAGATATGCGTGATCTATCTCCAAATCATTAAATAATTGAGTTTTCATAATCCAACAATCCAGTTTTTTATCTATAATCCAGCTCTTTTGACTTGGTAGTGTCTTATATAATGGATTGTACTTATAGTAAATCTCGCTAAGTCCATACTTCTCATCATCCTCTTTAGTGATGATTGCA
>CALHQN010000262.1 GCA_938036585.1 uncultured Campylobacter sp. | reverse complement strand
GAAATTCCGCTATAATTCCACTCGGTAGATTATTTTACGGGCTAAATTTAAGTTTTCTTTATGTAGTTTTTATTATAATCTACGCTCGTTTCGTAATAACTATTACAAATACAAAATTTTAACCCAATTAGAGGAAATTACATGAAAAAAGTCGCCAGTTTGATTTTCGCAGCGTTTTTAGTTTCGGGCTGCTCCTATTTTGAAAAAAAGGAAGATAAAGGCGCGAAGCAAGGCGGCGAGGCTCCCGCGCTGCCGGTAGGCGTATTTACGGCAAAATCCGCCGACGTGCCGATAATTTTGAAATTTAACGGACAGACCGTAAGCGAGCTTGAGATAATGCTAAAGCCGCAGGTTTCGGGCACTATCGAAAAGCAGCTTTTCGAGCCTGGTCATAGCGTCAAAAAGGGCGACGTGCTCTACGAGATCGACCGCTCGCGCTACCAAGCGGCATTTGACAGCGCAAACGCTAATCTGCAAAACGCCTCGGCGGACTACAAAAGAGCCAAGGCGCTAAAAGCTAGCAACACGATCTCTCAAAAGGACTTCGACACCGCAAAGGCCGCGTTTATGGTAGCCGAAGCAAATTTTAAAAGCGCCAAGATCGATCTTGACCACTCGCTCGTGACCGCACCTTTTGACGGCATGGCGGGCGATACGCAAAAAGACGTGGGCGCATACGTAAGCGCGGGCGAGGATCTGGTGCGCCTTAGCAAATTTGATCCGATCGACGTGGAATTCGGCATCGCAGACGTCGATAGACTGGAGCTTGATACAAATTTAAGAAACGGGCAGTGGAAGCAGCTAGGGCGTCAGGTAAGCATAAATCTCGGCGGCAAGGACTACAACGGCACGCTAAGCTTTATCGATAGCGTCATAAATACAAACACCGCGTCAGTCAGCGCCAAGGCTCAAATTCCAAATCCAAGCTTAGAAATTCGCCCCGGAATTTTTACCAAAGTAAGCGTCGAGGGCTTTTATCAGAAAAACGGCTTTAAAATTCCGCAAGTTGCGCTCAAGCAAGATCTTAGCAATACCATAGTCTATGTCGTACAAGACGGCAAAGTCGCTAAAAAAGTAGTCAAAATTTCGGCGCAAGATACCCGCACGGCGACGATCTCAAGCGGGCTGCAGGACGGCGATCAGATCATTTTGGATAATTTTAAAAAGATCAACGTGGGCTCCAAGGTCACTCCCGTACCCGCAAGCACCGATCCTTACGTAGCGGGACAGCCGAACGAGCAACCGTCTCAGAGCAATGCGGAAAGCGGGAAATAATGTTTTCTAAATTTTTCATCAACCGCCCCGTCTTTGCCTGCGTCGTTTCGATAATCATCGTAATCGCGGGCGTTTTGGCTCTTAAAAATTCCTCCGTCGAGGAGTATCCGCAGCTCACGCCACCACAAATCGTCGTAAACGCTACATATAGCGGCGCTGATGCGCAGACGATCGCCGACGTCGTCGCAGCGCCTCTTGAAAACGCGATCAACGGCGTTGAGAATATGATCTATATGCAAAGCTCGGCAAGCTCCTCGGGCTCTGTTAGTATCAACGTATACTTTCAGATCGGCACCGATCCTGATGATGCAAAAGTCAATGTAAATAACCGCGTGACGCCCGCTCTTACGCTGCTTCCCGACGAGGTGCGCAGGTACGGCGTAACCGTCACCGAGCGCAGCAGTACGATGCTCGAAGTGCTTGCATTTTACGATCCTAGCGAGCAGATGGACATCGTAGAGATGCAAAACTACGTAGCTACCAACGTCGTAGATGAGCTAAAGCGCGTGCCGGGCGTCGGCGAGGCTCAAAAATTGGGAACGAAAGACTACGCGATGAGGATCTGGGTAAAGCCCGAGCTGCTTAAGAAATTTAACGTTACGACCGCCGAGATAATCGCCGCGATAAGCGAGCAAAACAGTCAATACGCCGTGGGCAAGATGGGCGAGCAGCCGATGGATCTAGGCAATCCCTACGTCTATGCGATCAAGCCCGAGGGTCGTCTAAAAACCGTCGAAGAATTTGAAAATATCATCATACGCGCGCAGAAGGACGGAAATTTTTTGCGCGTAAAAGATGTCGCCGAGGTCAAACTAGGCGGCGCAAGCTACGCCATCGCGTCTAAATTTAACGGCAAAGAGATGGTAGCGGTGCTTATCTTTATGCAAAACGGCGCCAACGCCTTAGCCGTAGTCGAAGCAGTAAATAAGCGCATAGACGAGCTTAAGCCGAATTTCCCGGGCGAGCTGACCTACGGCGTCGCCTACGATACGACGAGCTTCGTAAAAGTCTCTATCAAGGAGGTCATACACACCTTCATCGAAGCGCTGATTTTGGTTATTTTGGTTATGTATATGTTTCTGGGCAATATCCGCTCTACGATCATCCCGACTCTTGCCGCTCCGGTATCGATCTGCGGCGCGTTTATCGGAATTTACGCTTTTGGATTTTCTATAAATTTAATCACCCTTTTTGCGCTCATCTTGGCTATCGGTATCGTCGTGGACGATGCGATCATCGTAATCGAAAACGTAGAAAGAATTTTGTACGAAGAGCCGCAGTTAAGCGTCAAAGAAGCCACCACAAAGGCGATGGGCGAGATCATAGCGCCCGTCATCTCGATCGTGCTCGTGCTTTCGGCGGTTTTCGTGCCGGTTGCGTTTATGGAGGGCTTTACCGGGGTTATGCAGAGACAATTTGCATTAACGCTCGTATCTTCGGTATGTTTTTCGGGCTTCGTGGCCCTTACGCTGACGCCCGCACTTTGCGCCCTGATCTTGCAAAAAAAGGAATCCGAGCCGTTTTTCTTCGTAAGATGGTTTAATAATCTTTTTAGCGCTTCGACTAAAATTTACGCGGCGGGCGTCGGCGTGGTTCTGCGCCACGTGCTAATCAGCCTCGTTTTTGTGGGCATCATCATCTATGCGATGATAGAGCTTCTTAAACTTACCCCTACCGGCCTGGTGCCTAACGAGGACAAGGGCTCGATTATGGCAATGACTACGCTTCCGTCGGCATCTACTCTGCCTAGGACGGAAGCTGATCAAAATTTCATCGCAAGTATCGTCAAAAAACATCCCAACATCGTGGACATAACCCAAATCGCGGGATACGATATGCTAGCCGGAGCGCTTAGAGAAAACGGCGGAGCATTTTTCATAAAGCTAAAAGACTGGAAAGAGCGCCCCGGCGATGAAAATTCCAACTTCGCCATAGCCGCCGCGCTAAACCGCGAACTCTACGGCGCGGATCGAAACTCGATGACCTACGTCGTCACGCCGCCGCCTATTATGGGTCTTTCGCTTACGGGCGGATTTGAGCTCTACGCGCAAAGCACGACGGGCAAGAGCTACGATGAAATTCGCGCCGATATGGATCGCGTAACCGCCAAAGCCAATCAACACCCCGCTTTAAAGCTTGTGCGAACGACGCTGGATACCGATTTCCCGCAGTATAAGCTCTATCTCGATAAAGAGAAGATAAAGATGCTAGGCGTTAAGATAGCCGACATTTTCACCGTGCTAAATTCCACTATCGGGCAGTATTACATCAACGACTTTAACCTCTTGGGCCGCACGTTTAAGGTCTATATCCGCGCTACGCAAGACTACAGAGACGATCCTAACGATCTAAAATCGCTCTACGTCCGCAGCGCTAGCGGCGATCTGATACCGTTAAATTCTTTAGTGAGGCTTGAGCGTTCCTTAGGCCCGGATTCCGTTAATAGATTTAACGCCTTCCCTGCCGCGCTAATTATGGGCGAGCCAAATACGGGCTACACTTCGGGTCAGGCGATCGCCGCGATCCAAGAGGTTATAAAAGAGGAGCTTCCTAGCGGATATTCGATCGGCTGGTCGGGCTCTGCGTATCAAGAGGTCAGCGAGACCGGCAAGGGCGCGCAGGCATTCGTATTTGGAATGATCTTCGTGTTTTTGATCCTGGCGGCTCAATACGAAAGGTGGCTCATGCCGCTTGCCGTGCTTACCGCCGTGCCGTTTTCGGTATTCGGCGCGCTAGTATTTACATATTTCCGCGGGCTGAATAATGACATATATTTTCAGATCGGACTTTTGCTTCTAATCGGTCTGGCGGCGAAAAACGCGATTTTGATCGTGGAATTTGCGATGAACGAGCACCTAAATAACCGCCGCCCTATCGCGGAAGCCGCCGTCGAGGCCGCCAAGATGAGGTTTCGCCCTATCGTGATGACGAGCCTTGCGTTCGGTCTGGGCGTGCTTCCGATGGTTATCGCTACCGGCGCGGGCGCTGCTAGCCGCCATGCGCTAGGAACCGGCGTCGTAGGCGGAATGCTCGCGGCATCTACGATCGCGATCTTTTTCGTGCCGCTGTTTTTCTACCTGCTCGAAAGCTTCAACGCTTGGCTTGATAGACGCGGCAAAAAAGTCCAAACTAACGAGGTGAACGATGAAAATAAATAACGCTCTTTTAAGCGCCTTGACGCTTGGAATTTTACTCTGCGGCTGCAACTTCAAGCCCGTTACGCCGCAAAAGCAGACCGGCTTTAAGGCGGATTACGCAAGCACGAACGTTAGCACGC
Source organism: uncultured Campylobacter sp. (assembly GCA_938036585.1). Taxonomy (GTDB): domain Bacteria; phylum Campylobacterota; class Campylobacteria; order Campylobacterales; family Campylobacteraceae; genus Campylobacter_B. The sequence goes on along the minus strand of CALHQN010000262.1, from coordinate 6,790 downwards.
AGTGGTGGAAAAGCTTTAACGATCCGCAGCTAAACGCCCTGATCCAAAGCGCGCTGGAGCAAAATTCCGACCTGCAAATCGCGCTGAATAACGTCGAATACGCGCGCGTAAATTTAGGGCTAAACAAGCTCGGGTACCTGCCGAACGTAAATTTAAGCGGCAGCGCGGTGCGCCAAAATAATTTCGGCAACCAGCCCGATCGCAACTCTCACGGCGCGTATCAGATCGGCGCCGTGCTAAGCTACGAGATCGATCTTTGGGGACGCGTGCGCAACAGCGTAGATTCGGCGCGATCGAAATTTAATGCAACGAAATACGACTACGAAACCGCCAAAAACACGATCACCAGCACGGTTGCGACGACCTATTTTACGCTACTAGCGTTAAAGCAGCAGGAACAAATTTTAAAAGACAGCCTAAAAAGCTATCAAGATACGCAAAACTACCGCAAAAAGCAGCTCGATGCGGGCGCGGTTAGCGAGATCGTATTTTATCAGGCGAAAGCCGCAGTCCAAAGCGCCGAGGCAAGCCTCATAAGCGTGCAAAATCAGCTCTCCGCGGCTCAAACCTCGCTAAATATCCTAACGGGCAAGAGCTACGATGAAATTTTACGCGGCGCGCCGCAGACCGCCGCGAAAATGCCTAGCGCGCCGCAGATTCCAAGCGGAATCCCAAGCGACGTGATCCTGCACCGCCCGGACGTCGCAAGCTCGCTCGAAAATCTGCGCGCAAGCAACTTCCTAGTGGGCGTCGCCAAGGCAGGCTACTTCCCTACCTTCTCGCTTACGGGCTCGGCGGGATACGCAAGCGGCGAGTTCGACAGGCTATTTACCGCAAACGCGAGCACGTGGAGTATCGGCGGCTCGCTCGCAGGGCCGCTGCTTGATTTCGGCCGCCAAAAAAGGCGCGTAGAGCTTGCAAATTTAGAGCAAAACGCGAGTTTCATCGCATACGACAAAGCTCTTAAAACCGCTTTCGGCGACGTTCGCGACGCGCTTGTAGGCGTGCAAAACGCCAAATTAAGACAGGCAAGCCTCGCCGATCTCGTCGCTTCGCAGAGCAAAATTTATTCAAACGCCTCAAGCAGGTATCAGGCGGGCTACAGCGATCATCTGGAGTTTTTGGATTCGCAGCGAAACCTACTTAGCGCGCAGCTAAACAAAGTGCAGACCGATCTTGACGTCCTAAACGCGACGGTAAATACATACAAGGCGCTCGGAGGCGGCTTTAGCATCGAGGATAGCGAAATCAAGGCGCTTATCGGCGCGGAGCAGGACGTGCAGCCCGATATGTCCGCCTTCCCGAAGGATAGAATTTTTAATTAGCTTTCTAAATTTACGGGCGGCGCGAAATTTTAAAATACCCGTAAATTTAAAGCGCAGCTCGGCTTTTACGGCGCAAGCGGATCGTTTAAAAAATCTGCTTGCGCTTTTTAAATTTGGCTCCGCGGCGGGCGACAAATTCCAATTTCAAAGATAATCTAAATTTTACAATAGCCGCAGCAAGGTAAAATCGCCGCTCGGCTAGAAAGCACAGTGCGGTCGGGCTTCGTGGCGCGGCAGAATTTCAAGCAGTACGGCGAAATTCCAAGCAGCGCGATAAAATTCTAAGCGCCGAGTTTTAAATTTAAAGGCGAGCGGTTGCGCGCCGAAACGGAATTTGGCAAAATTTTAGATTTTCGCTATAATCGCGACTTTTAATTTAGATGGGTGTCCGAGCGGTTGAAGGAGCACGCCTGGAACGCGTGTAAAGTGCAAGCTTTCGAGGGTTCGAATCCCTTCCCATCTGCCACTACTTTAAAATTTGGTCCTTGCAAAACTCTAAAATTTCGCTTTCCCACTCGGCGTAAATTTTATAAATTTAAAGCCTAAATTTATCGCCGTCGCAAATTTAACGATCAAAGATAAAATTTCCTCTGCCGAAAATCAAACCCGAAAGCCGCCTAAATTCTATCTCTACGCCCGCCGTTTACCGATATTGCGCTAAAATTCCTTTTAAAATTTCACTTTAAAGGAGAGAAAAATGAGTGAAGAAAAAAGTTGCGCCTGTGCGCACGCAAAATCCCAAAACGTAACCGACGCGCCCGGCAACAACACCGTATTTATGATCTGGCGCTTTGGTGCGGGCAAGACCGCCTGCAAAAAGGCTTTCGAGGGCCTTTGCGGTTTGGTGATAAATTTAAACAAAACCGCCGTTACGAGATTCGGCGCGGCTAGCGAAACAAGCTGCGTGCTGGGCGTAGGCTTTGAGGCGTGGAAAATGCTCGGCTTGCCGAAGCCTTTGCCGAAGGAGCTAAAAAATTTCGAAGAGATTAGGGGCGATAAACACATCGCGCCCGCTACCGGAGGCGATATCCATATCCACATCAGAGCGGCGAATCAAGCCGTTTGCTACGATATGGCAAGCGAGATCAGAGCCGCGCTAAAGGACGTCGCGACGTGCGAGGAGGAGATCTGCGGCTTTAAATACTACGACGGACGCGCTATCATCGGCTTTGTGGACGGCACCGAAAATCCGCAAGGCGCAGATCGCGACTTTTTCGCCAAGGTAGGCGACGAAGATGCGGCGTACAAGGGCGGCAGCTATCTTTTTACGCAAAAATATATCCACGATATGAGCGCGTGGAACGCCGCGGGCGTCGACGAGCAGGAGCGCGTCATCGGGCGTAGCAAACAAAACGATATCGAGATGAGCGAGGAGATTAAGCCCAGCAACTCGCACTCCGCCGCTGCTAACGTCGGCGACGATAAAAAGGTCGTGCGCGGCAATATGCCGTTTATGCAAGGCGGCGAGACGGGAACCTACTTCATCGCCTACGCAAGCACCTTTAGCACGCTGGAGCTGATGCTTGAGAGTATGTTTATCGGCCGCCCGCGAGGCAACTACGACCGCCTATTGGATTTCAGCGTCGCAAAGACGGGCGCGCTCTTTTTCGCTCCGACCTTCGATATGCTGCAGGCTTATGATGCGGGCTAAATTTAAATCACTTTAAATTTAAAGGCGCGCGATGTTTTGCGATCTAAGCCCGTATCAAAGCAGGCGCTGCAAAGAGATCATAGAAAATAGAGCCGAAAACAGCGAAAATATCAGCGGCTTACTGGAGTTTATAAGTGCTAAATTTAAGGTTCGTCCTATCAGCGCGTTTTACGGCGCGGGCAGGGACTCGGCGTGGCTTAAGATCGTGCTTCGCTTCGATAAAGACGCCGCGAAAATCACCGATAAAAAGTGCATCGAGCGCTACCTCGCCCGCACGCCGCTTTACGCGAAGCTAAACGAGCTAAAGAATTTTTATATCTCGGTCGAGTCCTTCGAGTCGCAGATCCGCACCGATCTGATCCAAGGCGCGGTAGAGGAGCTGCTGCGAAACCGAAACGAGCTTTTAGCGCCGCTTAAAATTTGGTATATCGCGGCGGTGTCCGACGCGCCCGTAGTTTTTTATTTCACGAGGCAGGACGCGGCACGCCGCGAAGGGGGCGAAAAAATAGAGCGGCTAATAAGAAATTTGGTAGAGAAAGCGCAAGACGCCAAATACCTGAGCCACATGAAATTTAAGCTCTATTTTGACAGCAAGGAGTTCGTGGATCTGGAGTACGGCGGGAATTTGTTCTACTATTTCAAATAAAATTTAACTAAGGAGCAAAAATGGATGCGAAGCTTTATCTAAACAAAGCTATAATGCAGCTCTCGCGGGGACTTGAGGAGGGCGGCGTGCAGAGCCTAAAAGCGGCGGTAGAGGGAGAGGGCGACGAGGTTAGCAAGATGCAAGCTCGCGTGATCTTAGGCGAATACTTCGTGATGAAAGGGGAGCCCGCGCAGGCCAGGGAGCATCTAGAGCCCGTGGCGCAAGACGCCGAGCGACTGCGGGATCAATACGATGACCTGCTGGACGATGAAATTTGCAGAGCCGATATGCTTTTGGATATGATCGAGCGCTTCGAGTTTTTGGCGGAGTAAAACAGCTCGCGATATGCGGCGGCGGCGATAGAATTTTAAGATCGGAGCGAAATGCCGAAATACTCATTTGAAACTATAGAGCAAATGCTGCTAAAATGTGTAGCCGAGGGCGGCGAGCCCGAGCTTAGCTTTCGTCTGCGCGGCGCAGAGTATATGATCATCGCCTATGCGGATCGCTGCTCATTTCAAAGATGCGCGGATGAGGCGGGCGCAAATGCAAGCGGCGAGCGGTATTTCGCCACGCTGCGGGAGCTTTACGCCGCGCCGCAGATAGACGGACGTTCGCTAAAAGAGCTCTGGAGCGAGGCGGATGAGTTTTACTGCTTTGATTTCGAGCTGTGAGATTGCAAGATTTTGTGCGGCGACACGGTAAGCGCACGCGGTGCAGTTCATAAGCGCGGCAATACCGATGCGCAGCGTACAAACAAAGGTGCGGATAAATTTGAACGAAATAAAATTTTGAAAGGACGCAAGGCGGGCTTCGCTTGGGATTGCGTCGCTAAAGCACGGCACGAACGGCAAATTTAACGCCGCAAAGTGCCCGAGCCGCTAACGATAAAATTTTAAAACGGGGGCAAATTTAATGAACAATTTTAACGATGAGCCGCAAAGGTCGCAGAAGCCTGAGCAAAACGGCGCCGAGCACCGAAATCCACCGCAATTTGGCAATAAACCCCTCATCGTCAAAGACTACAACATCGCGGTATTCTTTATTTATAACCTATTCTTCGCCCCTTTGGCGGTACCGGTGTTTCTGTATATAGGGGATATTTTCCCATACTATACGCCGTTTGTTCCTGTAGTATTCGCCGTCGTGTCTTATCTCAACAGCGCCCATACGCGCTTTGTTCATTTGACGAATAGGAGCATTAACTACGTTAACAAGGGCAAAATCACAAAATCTATAAAATTTGATGAGATATCGCTCATAAAGCTCACCGCTACGCCGCTATTCGGACATATCGTGCCCGCTAGAAATTCCGCAGACATTGTGCTTTCGTTTATCGTGATAGCCGTCGCATTCGCCGGATTTTTACAGAGCCTTAGAGGATTTATAATTTTTATTATGAGCGCGGCGGCATTGGTTTTGCCGTTTTTCATCGCCAAACTGATTTTTTCAAAGATCACGGAGGGGAAATTTAGCTTTCGTGCGATCGATACTTTGATCATCTATGACGGCAAGGGCGAATTTATCAGTTTTATGATGAGCGCGGCGGACTTTGAAAGGGTTTGCCGCTACATGCTAAAAGAGCGGCGGATCAGCCCGTCAAAATTTCAAAAGCAGTTTGTGATATTTCAATGAAAGAGCCAATTAAGCGATATCGGCGTTAAAATTTAAAAAGTTATTTCGGCTCCTTAAATTGGTTGCAAGTTAAATTTGGGTGCAAATTTCGTGATTTGGCGTACGTTGAAATTTTGCGGCGCACGCGCACTAAAATTTTTATGAGTGCAGTGCGGAATTTTAAGGAGCGCGGCGTGAAATTTAAAATTTCGCGAAATGCCGTGAATTTCAAAAATTTCACAAAATTTTGCGGAGCCGCGAAATTTTAAAAGCTCCGCAAATTTAACTTTCGCTACCACCGAATGCCCGCTTCCAGCCAAAACTGCCTGCCCGCCTCATAGACCAGATCAAGCGAGGTATCGCTGCTGAGTCTTGCTTTGTTGCGCTTATTTAGGACGTTGTAGATGTCTAAATTCGTAAAAAATTCCACCTCGCCCGCCATCTTTTTAGCATATCCGATGCGCGCATCCCAGCTGTAGCTTTTGCCGAGATTGACCTTTTCGTATTTGTCGTATCTGGCGGGATACTTGCCCGCAGGCGTCTTGCCCGTGCGGGCGATCGCCTCTTGCGAGCCTTTAAACGATAGGAAGTTATTTACGCTGATACCGTAGCTTGGAATTTTCGTGATGATATTTAGGCTCGCAGTCCAAGGCCTAGCGTAGTCCTGCGCCGGAAGCTCCGATAACCTCATCAACTTCCCGTCGTATTCGACGATCTTTTCATCTTCAAGCGTTTCTCTATCAAGCTTCTCATCGTAGATGGTGTTATTGGTCTTCATCCTGATATGCTCAAAGCCTAGCTCAAAGCCGTTTAGCGTGCCGAAGGCCTCGTAATCATCGATCGTTTTAACGCCGAAAGTTAAAATTTTATTCTCGCTTCTGCCGTCGTTGGTGAAGGTTTGATAGTTACTTTGGTAGTTCGGATCCGGCGCTAGACCTAGATCTCTTCGCGTAGATTTGATGATCTGATCCCTGCCCTTACGGCTTACATATTTGCCGAAAAACTCGAAATTCCCAAGCTTTTGTTTTGCCCCAAATACCAGCTCATCCTCATAAGGCACCCTTAGCTCGTTAAATTTCGTTAGAGACGGGTCTTTTGGCAGTTGCGTCCAGTTTTGAGTATAAGCATTGCGCGGACGCGTGTAGGTAGTGGCGAGACCCTCTCGACCCTCTCTTAATTTATAGGTAAAGAGATTGCGCCCGTAGTAGCGGTTTGCACCGAAGCTAAGAATAGAATCGCCGTCGCCGAAAATATCGTAGTAGCTGTTAAATCTCGGCGCTACAGTCGTTTGCTTCATATAATCGTCCCTACTTAATCTTACGCCCGGTCGCAAGGTAAGATCATTGATTTTTATCTCATCCTCCAGATAAACCGCCAAGCTCTTCATATCCACCTTGGTATTACCCTTGTAATAGCTTTTTCTCGTAAAAAACTGGCCACTACTGCCGCGATTAGCAAAAGAATCGTCTATAGAGCAGAGTTCATCATTCGGATCGCAATCATGTACGCCCGCAGGTAGCGGTGCTATTCCGCTGGCGGTCATAAATTCTTTTC
>CALHQN010000261.1 GCA_938036585.1 uncultured Campylobacter sp. | reverse complement strand
AAAGGAGCGAAGATGAATGAGAGAGTGCCTACCTATCTAGCAAATCACGTATTTAACGTGGCCCAGGACGATTATCTAAATGTCCAAATCAGATCCGACGCGGGCGGCGAATACTTTGAAATTTATTATTTCGGCGATCTTTTTCGCGACGAAGCTTTGCCGAACGATTACATCGCCGATTTTTACGACGAGGGCGAGCTCGTGCCGTGCAAGCTCGTAGCCAAATGCGTGAAAACGGGCGAGGAAATTTTACTTTTTGACGGCGCTTCGCACGGCTACAACGCGATGTTTTGCGACGAGCTTGACGCAGAAAAAGTAGTCCGCCGCAAGCTTGTGAAATTTAACCTACCGCCGTGCAAGATCCGCTTAAAATTCGGCTACAGCATCGATTACGACGACGAAATGGACGAATACGAAACGGACGAGCGAGGCAGGGTCCTGCTGATAAACGGCGGGACCGCCTCGTGGGATGAGGTTAAAGCAAACGGCTTTGATTATATCGCCGTAAACTGCGAGGACGAAGCGGGCAAGGTCACGGAGATACTTTCGCTTGAGCTTGCATAGGCGATTGAAATTTAGCGACCTTTGAGGTTTGCCTTTTTATCCGTACTTTGCCGAATTTAATTTATCACGAAGCGTATTTTATTTTGCGGAGCGCGATGCAAATAAGCAGAACCGATACGTTGCTGCGAGCGGCAGGGCTTAAAATTTAGGAAAATTTAACTATAATCGCCGCAAAAATTTGAAAATTTTAAAATTTCACAAAGGATTTCATAGATGATCAAGGCACTTCGCGGTATGAACGATATTTCAGGCGAACAGGCGCGCATCTACTCGCAAATTTTAAGCGTATGCGAGCGCGTGGCGCGCAATTACGGCTTTTGCCTCATCGAAACTCCCAAGCTCGAGCAGACCGCGCTATTTCGCCGCAGCGTCGGCGAGAGCAGCGACATCGTCGGCAAGGAGATGTATGAGTTTAGCGACAAAAGCGGCGATAGCGTCTGCCTGCGCCCCGAGGGCACCGCGGGCGTCGTGCGCGCCTTTATCGAAAAAAAGCTCGACCGCAGCGGCGGCGTGCATAAATTTTATTATCAAGGCTCGATGTTTCGCTATGAGCGCCCGCAAAAGGGGCGCCTGCGCGAGTTTCATCAATTCGGCGTCGAGTGCTTCGGGCAAAGTAGCGTCTATGAGGACGCGAGCGTGATTTTGATGCTGGCGCAAATTTTACGCGAGCTGAATGTCGCCGCAACGCTTAAAATCAACTCTTTAGGCGATCAGGAGTGCATGCCAGCGTATAAAACCAAGCTCGTAAATTTCTTGCAAGATCGCAAAGACAAGCTCTGCGAGGACTGCCAAAGGCGCATCGATACCAATCCGATCCGCGTGCTGGACTGCAAAAACGAAAGCTGCCAGAAAATTTTAGCCGCCGCACCTCTTATAACGGAAAATTTAAACGACGCCTGCGCCGCGGAATTTACGCAGCTGCAAAGAATTTTAACCCAAAACGGGCAAAAATTTGAGATCGATCCTAAACTCGTGCGCGGGCTTGATTACTACTGTAAAACCGCCTTCGAGTTCGTCTCAAGCGAGCTTGGCGCGCAAAGCGCCGTAGGCGGCGGCGGGCGCTACGACAGGCTCGTGGAGTTTTTAGGCGGCAGAAAGACGCCGGGCGTGGGCTTTGCGATCGGTATCGAGCGAATAGCCGAAATTTTAAAAACGCGCGAAAGCCCACAAGCGCGCAAGGGACTTTATATCGGCGCGCTAGACGAGGCGTTCGTAAGCACGGCGTTTTCGTTTGCGCTAAAGCTGCGAAAGTTTTGTAAAACTCAAATTTCATACGAGCCCAAGGCGCTTGCGAAGCATTTAAAGGCGGCAGACGGAGCGGAGGCGAAATTTTGCCTTTGCATCGGACAGGACGAGTTTGATCGCGCCGAGATATGGTGTAAAAATTTAGAGGATCAAACCACTTTTGCGATTAAATTTAAAGAGGTCGAGGCATTTTTTAAGGATAGAGCATGAACGATTACGGACTAAATATTTGGGGAAATTCCAACTTTACGATAGACGGCGGCAAGCTATGCCTAAACTCCGATTTCAAGCAGCCTTTGGTGGATATCATAAAAGAGATCCGCGCAGACGGCGTGCGAGGCCCGATACTACTGCGCTTCCCGCACCTCATCAAAAAGCAGATCGTTGAAATTTACTCAAATTTTAACCGAGCCATTAAGGAGTTTGATTACAAGGGAAAATTCCACGCCGTCTATCCGCTTAAGGTAAATCAATTCCCCGGCTTCGTTAGAAATTTAGTCGATATCGGCGAGCCATACGGTTACGGACTCGAAGCCGGCAGCAAGCCCGAGCTGCTGCTAGCGATGGCGTATAATAACTACGGCGCACCGATTACCGTAAACGGTTTTAAAGATAAGGAACTCATCAATATCGGCTTCATCGCCGCAGAGATGGGGCATAACGTAACGCTTACGATCGAGGGGCTAAACGAGCTTGAAACCATCATCGAAACGGCCAAGGAGCGCTTTGCGCCAAAGCCTTTCATCGGACTACGCATCAGGCTGCATAACTCCGGAAGCGGGCTATGGGCGAAAAGCGGCGGGATAAATTCCAAATTCGGTCTTACCTCGACCGAGCTTATAGAGGCGATAAACTTACTCAAGAAAAACGATCTCATCGAGCAGTTTACGATGATTCATTTTCATATCGGCTCG
>CALHQN010000260.1 GCA_938036585.1 uncultured Campylobacter sp. | reverse complement strand
TAATATTATTTTATAAAAACTATTGACTTATTTAACCCACTTTTGATAAACTATCGCATCAATTTTACCGCAAAGGAAACACAGATGGATCAAAATTCCCTCCTATATAAGGTGCTTAATTGCCTGTCCAATTCGCAAAGCATATTTGTAAATTGCATAAGGTTTGCAATTTTCGTCGTCATGATCTGGATAGGCGGCCTAAAAATCGTGCAGTATGAGGCGGACGGCATCGTGCCCTTCGTCACGAACAGCCCATTTTTCAGCTATCTGATGAAAAATAAAGACGTGGTCGATAACGGCAAGGGCAAAATGGTCGCGGAGTATAATCTGCACAAAAACCCCGAAGGCTTGGTCGTGCCGGATAATATCAAATGGCATAAATCAAACGGCACCTACACGGCTTCTTACATTATCGGCGCGACGATTTGCTCGATCGGTATCTTGATGCTGCTTGGCATATGGTTCCCTAAAATTGGCGTCGTAGGCGGACTTTTGACCTTCGGTATGGCTATCGTTACGCTATCGTTTTTGATAACGACGCCCGAAACCTGGGTGCCGAATTTGGGCAATCCCGCCCTCGGCATAACAGAGAGCCCGAACCACGGCTTCCCGTATCTCTCTGGCGCGGGTAGGCTGGTGATAAAGGATCTGATAATGATGTGCGGCGGTTTGATAGCAGCTGCGGATGCGGCTAAAAGGTGGTTGCAAAGTCTTTCGAAGTAAATTATAAAGCTAAAATTCTACCTCGCGGCGGGCGCAGAGCCAAATTTAAATTTTACCGCCGCGAGCGCTAAATTAACGCCTCGGCAGTTTTGTCTATAAGCTAAAATACGCAGCATTAAATTTCCCCCGTTGTGTTTCGCGGCGCGCTACTGCTAGACTTGATCCGCGGTTTGATTTCTTTGAAGTAAAAGAGCGCAAAAGAGCTTAATTGCGGCCGCCTTTTTAAATTTTCCGATTTGCTCCTCGCGGCGTATTTATTAGGCGCGATGTAGCCCGTGCTTTTATGCGACGATGTGAAATTTTGTAACAAATATAGATTTAAAAGCCGTGCTCGCATAAATTTTGCAGTCAAATTCGGTGCCGACGGATGCGCTGAAATCTGCACCGATAGGCGCGGATAGGCGCAGGTAGGAGTTCTGCATTTTGGAGATTAAATACCCTCTCGGTCAAAGCCGGTCGAGCTGTTTTTGAGAGTCACATATCGATAGGCGCTTGTAAAAAATTTCAAAGCAGGAGGCTGATGCGTGATTGGGTATTGCTCTGTGCAGATATTGGAGGGCACGATTAAAGCGGCGAATTTAGAGAGCTAATTCTATTTTTTATTATAAAATTTAGCCCAAATTTAGGGCTAAATTCCATACGCTTACTAATTTTTCTCGATTAATTTTCTCTCGATAAGTTTTAAAATTTCATCCGCGCTTACGCTCTCGCGTTTTAAGTCTGCACGGGTGATGAACTCGACGCCCCCCTCTGCTAGGGCTTTGCCCACGAGCACTGCGTACGGGAAGCCCATCAGCTCGAAGTCGTTCATCTTCACGCCGAAACGCTCCGCGCGATCGTCGAGCAGCACGCGGACGCCCAGCACGCGGCACTGCTCGTATAGTTTCTCGGCAAATTCTACCGCTGCCGCGTCTTTGTGGTTTGAAATGATGATCTCAAGCTCGAAAGGCGCCAGCTCGCGCGGCCACACGCAGCCTCGCTCATCGTGGCTGCTTTCGATCGCTACGGCGATAAGGCGGCTTGCGCCGATGCCGTAGCAGCCCATAAAAAACGGTTGCGCCTTACCGTTTGCGTCCAAAAATCGCGCTCCCATCGGCTCTGAATAGCGCGTGCCGAGCTGAAAGATATGGCCCACTTCGATGCCTTTCGTGATGCCAAGTTCGCCGCCGCAGCACGGACATGCGTCGCCTTCGCTCACGGCGGCGAGATCCGCAAAGCGCGATTCGTTAAAATTTATCACGCTAGCGCCCACGTAGTGGTAATCCGGCTCATTTGCGCCCGCAATCATCTCGCGCGCTCCTTTTAGCTCGGCATCGATATAAAATTTAGCTCCCTCGCCGAGCCCGAAAGGTCCGCAAAAGCCTGCCGTAAAGCAAGCTTGCGCGATCTCCTCCTCGCTAGCATCGACTAGCTCAAGCGCGCCGCAGGCGTTTTGCGCCTTGGTCTCTTGCAGCTCGTCGCAGCCGCGGATAAAAAACGCTACGATCTCGCTGCGATCCTCGTATAGCGCTTTTTTGATCACCGCTTTGATGGTGTAAAATTTATCCACTTTAAAAAATTCCGCCACCGCGTCAATCGTTTTCATCGCGGGGGTTTTAAATTTCATCATACCGTCGGTCTCGGGTGCTGCTGCGTTCGTAGTTTTTGGCGCGCGGCGCGCAGCCTCGATATTTGCGGCATACTCGCAGCGCTTGCACACGACGATATCGTCCTCGCCGTTGTCCGCTAGCACCATAAACTCCTTACTGCCGCTGCCGCCGATCGCGCCGCTGTCCGCATCGACCGCTCTAAAATTTAATCCCAGTCGCGTAAAAATCCGCGAGTACGCCTGTCTCATCACCTCAAACTCGCGCTTCATATCCGCAGCGTCTGCGTGGAAGCTATAAGCGTCCTTCATCGTAAACTCGCGTCCGCGCAGAAGCCCGAAGCGAGGGCGCGCCTCGTCGCGGAATTTCGTATTGATCTGATAGATATTTAGCGGCAGCTGCTTGTAGCTTGTGATCTTATCCGCTACCATCAAAACCGCCGCCTCCTCGTTGGTGGGGCTTAGCACGAAGTCGTTATCCTTGCGGTCTTTGAAGCGCAGCAGCTCCTTGCCGTATTTGGCGTAGCGACCGCTTTTTTTCCACGCATCCGCAGACGTCACGACGCTAAAAGAAACCTCTTGCGCGCCCGCAGCGTCCATCTCCTGCCTGATGACGGCGCAGATCCGCTCTAGCACTATCTTTCCTAGCGGCAAAAAATTATAAAGCCCGCTGCCCAGCTGCTCGATAAATCCCGCGCGGATCAAAAGCGCGTGGCTAGGTAGTACCGCGTCTCTGGGGGCCTCTTTTAGGCTCGGAGCGAAAAGCTTGCTAAATTTCATTCTGTTTGTCCTTTTTCTCGTTTTCTTGATTTAAAAATTTTTCGTAGTTTTCTTGCAGTTCAAAAATTTCGACCAGCGCGTTTACCGTGCCGCCCTCATCATCCGCTTCGCCAAGGTTTTTCAAATTTACCGTCGGAGCGTGCAGAAACGCTTTAAAAACCTGATGGATCAGTTTGCGCGCCTCCTCCGCATCGCTGTGCTTTAGATAGCCCTTTTTAAGCGCTTTGGCTAGCTCTATCTCGGCTACTTGCTTTGCGCTTTGACGCAAAGCCTTGATGATCGGCGTAGATGCAGCCGCCCTCAGCCATTTGAAAAACTCATTCGTGCATTTTGCGACGATCGAGTAAGCGATCTGCGCCTGCTCCTCGCGAAGCAGCAAATTTTTCTTTACGATCTCCTCCAGATCATCTACGCTGTAAACTTCAATATCCTCGCTCTGGCTAAGCTCCACGTCGCGCGGCACGGCTATATCGAAAAAATATCGTTTAAAGCTTTTGGGCTCAAGCAAGCTATCGGTAATGATCGGCTCTTGCGAGCCCGTAGCGCTGAAAAACAGGCTATTTACGTTTAGATATTTTTTCAGATTATCTAGCGCGTCGGTCTTGATGCGAGCCGCGTAGCCGTTTGAGCCAGCTTCCGCGCAGTTTAAATCTGCGCCGGCGTCTAAATTTACGCCGCAGTTCGCGCTTGCGTTATTTAGATTAACGTCCGCGCGATTTAAATCCGCACTATTTTCCGAATTTGCGCCGGACTCCGCGCTGATCAAAGAATCCGCCAGCCTTCGCGCGCCGGCTAAATTTCGGTTCAAGATCGTTATATTCGCGCCGTTTGCGAGCAGGTGTTTGCACGCTAGCTCGCTCATCTCTCCCGCGCCCACTACCACGGCGTCCGCGCCCTGCAAGGAGCCCAGTCTATCCTTTGCCATCGCCACGGCGACGCTTGAGACCGAGATCGGATTTTTTGAAATTTCGGTTTGGTTGCGGATGCGCGCCGCGCACTTTAGCGCTTCATCTATCGCTCTTGCGATCTGCGCGCCGGCGCGAGCGTTTTGCATCGCGAATTTATAGGCGTCTTTGAGCTGGCCTACGATCTGCGTTTCGCCCACTACGAGGCTATCAAGAGAGGCTGCGACGGCGAAAAGATGGTGTATCGCGCCGTAATCCTCGTAAATATCGGCACGCTCGGCTAGCTCGTCGTAGCTCACGCCGCTAATGCGCGAAAGTGCCAAAAGCACAAATTTCTGCGCTTCATCAAAGTCGCTTACGACGGTAAAAATTTCTACGCGGTTGCAGGTGCTTAACACCAAACACTCCTCTATCGCGGAGTTTGAAGCCAAAAGGCGCAAAATTTCTTTCTTGCGCACGTCGTTTGAAAACGAAAGTTTCTCGCGCACCGTGATGTCCGTGTTTTTGTGGGTGAAGCTCACGCTCATATACGCCATCAAAACTCCCTATCTATCATATCTCGCACGATTTGCTCCAGCTTGTCGTTTTTAAATTCCGCCACGGCTTCGAGCGCTTTCTGCCCGTAGGTGCGAGCTTCGTTTATACAGCGCTCGATGATGCCGTACTCGCTAAATTTAGCCTTGATCCATGAAATTTCGCTCTGGCGAAGCTGTTTCTTAAAAAACGTTTTTAGCTTTTGCCGCTGCGCATCATCTAAATTTTCGTACAAATAGATGTAGGGCAGGGTGGTTTTACCCTCCGCGAAATCGCTCAAGCTCGGCTTACCGAGCGCTTCTGAGCTTTGCGTCACGTCTAAGATGTCGTCGATGATCTGAAAGGCAAGCCCAAGATTTTTGCCGTATTCGCCGAATTTTGCGCTCGCGCTTGAAATTTCATTATGATCTTTCGCGGCGCTTGAAATTTCGCCACTGTTTTTTGCGCAGCTCATATCTGAAATTGCGCCGCGATTTTCCGCGCTGCCGAATTTCAGAAACGCCCCGCAGCGCGCGACCTCTTCAATCAAAGCGGAGGTTTTTAGATAGATCATTTGCAGATATTTGCTCGCATCGTCGTTGAAATCGTTGCTTAAGCTCACGTCCATCAGCTCGCCCACGGCAAGCTTCGTGACGGCGCCTGAAAGCGCGGCGGCTATGCGGCTTTCAAATTTGCTAAGCTCGAAGTATGCCTTGGAATAGAGTATGTCGCCCAGCATCACGGCGTTTTTGGAGCCGTAGGTGGCGTTGATAGAGGGCTTGCCGCGGCGCACCGAGCTTTCGTCGATGACGTCGTCGTGCAGCAGGCTCGCGGCTTGAATGAGCTCGATGATCGCGCACAGACGCAGCGATTTTTCATCCTTTTGCGCGATGTTTAGCAGCAGCTTGGAGCGCAGTTTTTTGCCGGGGCTTAGCCTATCAAACATCTCGCTAGCGGGCTCGTATCCGCAGTCTGCGATGAAGCTTTTCATAATTAAATCAATTTGATCTAGCATTTTACTCGTCGTTGTTTGGGATATTTTTGCTCATCTGCAAAATTCGTCGTTCAGACCGTCTTGCAGAGCCTATCTTGCGCGATGAAGATTTCGCGCTCGCTAATGCCGCGTTCGCACAGCCGGCTCGCAGGCGATTGAGCGGATTGGGCTTACGCAGTCTCGTTTTGCGCCAAAGCAGGGCTTGCCGCGGATAAAATTTCAAAAAATTTTCCCCTCGGATCGCCTTTAAAAATATCCATTTACCTTCCTTAAAATTTCGCGATTATAGCAAATGTAAAATTTAATTTAGGTTAGAACGCGGCAGGCGATCGGGGTTTTTGGCGCGAATGGATTTGCGCGAAATTTGTGAACGGAGATTTGCGCTTGCATACGACGAGTTTAAATTTGCGCGAGCTTGAGCTTTGCGCTGAGCTTGGAATTTTGCGTATTGCGGGCGTGTTTGCAGAATAGGTAGGCGGAATTTTAAAATTTCAATCCACGGCATATGGCTTGTTTTT
>CALHQN010000259.1 GCA_938036585.1 uncultured Campylobacter sp. | reverse complement strand
GTATTTACCAACCCGGTAAAGGGTGGAGGAGTTTCCTAAGTAAAATGCGCTCTTGCCGTTTGGCGAAATTTTAGAAAAGGCGCCGCTTCTGGTCTTTATCGTCAAAATCGGCTCGTCAAATTTCATCTCTTCGCTCACGATCCCTTTTACGATCGCGATGTAGCTTTTTTTCACGCGCAAATTTTTAAATTCCGCAATCGCCGCCTCGCGAAATTCCTCGTTCTTATATAGCAACACGACGCCGCTAGTCTCCTTATCCAGGCGGTTTAGAAGCCCGAATTTATAGATTTTTTCCAAATTTTCGCTACTCATAAAGGGCGGCTTATTGACCGCCAAAACGTTCTCATCCTCGTAAATGATCGCCGGTTTTGCGGGCTTCATCACGCTAAATTTAGTATTTTCGCCGAGCATCTCGCGCGCTAGAGCGATCTTTGCGCCGCGCGCGCTTACAAGCCCCGCGTCGATGAACGCTTTGGCTTCATTGTGCGAGATATTTTCCTGCGCCGCCAGCAGTTTGTAAGCTTTTTCTTGCATTAAATTCTTTCCTTGATTAAATTTTCTATCTCTTGCAGATCGCAAATTTTATCTATCCGCGTCCCCTTTAGCGGCTCTTTTAAAGCGTTTGAAATTTCGTTCGCGTCGCACAGAGCGATGTTTTGTACGAGCGCGTACAGCGCCTTTTGATTATGAAAAAATCGTCCGCTGATGATCGGCACGCCGAAGCTCGCCGCCTCGATCGGGCTATGTCCGCCGATATTGCGCAAAAAGCTGCCGCCCAAGATCACGACGTTTGAAATTTTATAAAAGTTCGCTAGCTCGCCGAAGGCATCGAGCAAGATAAAATCGCTCCCAAGCCCCGCGCCGTCGCTAAACCGCTCAAAGCTAAGCCCATGCTCACGCGCCCAAGCCTTGCAAATTTCACATACCTTTTCAAAGCGCTCAGGATGCCTCGGCGCCAGGATGATTTTTAGCTTTTGCGGCGCGGCAGTCGAAGCTACTGCATTCGGTGCGGTAGAATTTAAAGACGCGCCGTTTGAAGGCGCCGTATTCGGCACGGCGGACGAATCATCGCTTGAAGTCGCCATATCCAAAAAAGCTTCGTTTAAATTTGCCGGTCCAAGCGAGCCCGTTTCGTCGCGAAGCTCAACCGCAGCCAAGTCCGTCTCGTCGCGGATACTCGCTGTGAGCGGGTATTTTTCGGGCATATTTTGCGAACTGCGAAATTTCATAAAATCGTTTAAATTTGATAAAATAAGCTCCTCTTCGCCCTCGTGAGTGTTTGAAATCGTAAGCACGAACCTATTTGCGGCCGCGGCGGAATAGTCTTTCGTCGCAACGGCGATATTCGCGCTTTTTATGTTGCCCGCAACCTTTATGTTTTTTGCGCCGAGCTCCCGTAACCGCGCCGCATCA
>CALHQN010000258.1 GCA_938036585.1 uncultured Campylobacter sp. | reverse complement strand
AAATTTAAATAAAATTGAAGGAGAAAAAAGTGGAATTCGTAAGAAACATCGGAGCGATATTTATTCTGATCGGAATCGTGGAGCTAATCATGCTTTTAATAAAGCGTAGGAAATCATTTTTCATAGCTATATTTCTAATAATATTGATAAATTTAGTCTCTGGAATTATTGCCACTAAGCTTAATGTTGATATGAACATAGCCATTAGTATCGCTTTATTTATTTCCGTCGCCTGCATGGCAAAGTTATACTCTAATGCCTCGGAATTTAAACGAGAGGAACTTGAAGGACGTGAACGCGAGCGCAAGGAAGCCGAAGAAGAAGCGCAATTCGAACGAGAACTAGAAGAGCTAAGAGAAGAGCGAGTACGACTAGAAGAGGAAAGAGAAGAAAGAAGGAGGGAAAATGAAGAGTACCTAGAACGCGTTAGAGAAATAATAACCGAAATAGACGATGAAAAAGAATTAGACGAGCTAAAAAATAGCGGCAAGAAAATCAAGCTAGTGATAAAAAATATTGAAGAGACAGGCAAAGATTTCTTGGATACCGAATGCGAATTTTTAAGTAGGGCCGAAGAATACGGCGCAAATTTAGTATTGATAAAAGAAAAAGCCTTAAATAAAACTCAAGTAGATACCGGCGAGCGCGAAGAAATAGAGACGATAACCAAAACAGGGCAGCCAAGGAGGGTAAAAAGAGCCGTTATGAAAGATGTGGAATTCTATAAGATTGTGGGTGATTTTTATAAGATGGCAGATTAAATCTGCCTTTGAATTCCGATAGGCGCTTAAATAGATTTAAAGCAATATTTGGCTATTATTACGCTTCATTTTTTCACAAAGGAAACCTAATGTTAGAAGGTATCGTTAGAGATAGTATCGGTAAAAGGGCTTCAAAATCCCTAAAACGAGATGGTTATCTAATCGCTAATATTTATGCGAAAGGATTTGACAATATTAACGCAGCGTTTAAGGTAAACGAATTTATCAAAGCTACGCGCGCCAAAAAAACCCTTCCTTTCGAGGTTAGCGTGGGCGGCAAGGTTTATAAAGTCGTCATTCAAGAATACCAAAAGCACCCCGTCACAAATACCCTAACTCACGTAGATTTACGCGTAGTTCAAGACGACGTGGTAAGCAAATATCTAGTGCCGGTTAAGGTAACGGGCACCGCCAAAGGCCTAAAAAACAAAGGTATTTTGGTGCAATCCAAGCGCCGTATCGCAGTAAAATGCACCGGCAAAGACCTACCGAACGCTTTTACACTGGATGTGACCAATCTTGACGTAGGCGATTTTCTTTTGATCCGCGATATCCCGGTAAAAGAGGGCGTCAACATCATCCTAGAAGGCTCGGTAGCGGTAGTCGGAGTTACTTCGGCTAAATAGGGGCGCCTATGATACTGATCGCAGGACTTGGGAATCCTGCTCAGAAATACGCAGACACCAGACACAACGTCGGATTTATGCTAATCGACGAAATTTTAAAGACGGGCGGCTTTAGCGAGCTCGGCTCGTCTAAATTTCAAGGCGAGCTCTTTAAAAAGGGCTCACTTCTTCTTTTAAAACCCCAAACTTTTATGAACTTAAGCGGCAACTCCGTAAAGGCGGTGAATGATTTTTATAAACCCGAGCGCATCATTGTGGTTCACGACGATATAGATTTGGATCTGGGCGCCGTTAAATTTAAAAAAGGCGGCAGTAGCGGCGGGCACAACGGTATCAAATCGATCGACGCGCTAATCGGCGCGGATTACGAGCGCGTGCGTATCGGCGTGGGCAAAAAACAGCAGGGGCAGGACGCGGCAAATTTCGTGCTCGGAAATTTTAACGAAAGCGAGCGCGAGAAGCTGAGCGAGATTTTACCCTACGTCGCGCGCGCGGTAGAGGAGCTCATTTGCTCGGATATAGAGCAGATCGCGCAAAAATTTACGATTAAAAAGGCTAGGGTGTGAAGTTATACGTAAAATACGCGGCTCTTTCCTATCTGAAGTATTTTTTTATCCTGCTAATAGCCCTTGAGTGCTTTTATGTAGGCATCGATGTGCTTACCAATCTCAAAGATTTTCCCTCAAGCGCAAATACTGCTCTTTTATATATCGCCCTAACCGCCGCGGTCGCGCTTAGCTACACGCTGCCGCTAAGCCTCATTTTCGCGCTGATTTTAATGATGTTTAATATGATTAGAAGCAACGAGCTAGTGAGCTTCTACGCGCTTGGGGTGAGCAAAAACGCCCTGATCGTGCCGCCGTTTTTGATCGCGCTTTTTATCACCGCGGGCTTTATATCTTTAAATTCCACCTCGTTTGCATACGCGCTGAAATTTCAAAAAAACCTGACCGATCTTGCGCCCGCTAGCGAAGATATGTTTTTAAAATTTGAAGGCAAATATGTCTATATCAAAGCCCTTAACGGCAAAGACGCAAGCGGCATCACGATCTTTGATATCGGCTCAAACTCCCTCTCTTCGCGCTCTAGCGCGAGCTACGGCGAATACCGCGGCAAAATTTGGCACCTGCGTGACGTAAATACCACTTCGCTGCCGCGCGATATTACGCTTGGAGGAGCCGGACTAAGCTACGCTTTTAACGGAGAGAGCGAGGCGCTTAAGGGCTTTGATCCCGCCTCGATCGAGAGCATTTATGCTACGAGTAACGTCTATTCGATCAAGGACGCGATCCGCTCCATCCGCACCTTCGCAGATCAAGGCGTCAACGTCGCTACGATCAAAGCAAGCCTTTACAATATGCTTTTCTTCCCGCTATTTGCGCCTCTGATGGTTTTGATACTTTATTATTATCTGCCGGTTACGGGGCGATTTTTCAACCTCGCGCTAATGAGCTTCGCCTTTTTCATCGTTACGCTGTGCGCGTGGGGGGTATTTTTCGTACTGATCCGCTTCTCGCTAAACGGCGTAATCGTCCCCGAGCTCGGCGTCATAGCACCCATAGCCGCGCTATTTTGCTTCGCCTCGTTTTTGGTTTTTAAGCATCGTTAAGCCTTGATTTGTTAGAATGGCGCAAAATTTATCGGTGGAAATTCTATGGATTATTCAAGCTTAGCCCGCAAATACGGCACTCCTTTATACGTTTACGATTTTAACGAGATACAAAAGAATTTCATAGCGCTCAAAGAGGCCTTCGCAGCGCGCAAGTCGCTCGTCTGCTTCGCGATCAAGGCAAGCTCTAATTTAAGCATTTTAAAATTTCTATCGGATCTGGGCAGCGGCTTTGATTGCGTCAGCATCGGCGAGCTGCGCCGCGCTCTGTATATCGGCGCAAAGAGCTATAAGATCATATTCTCTGGCGTCGGCAAGCAAGATAGCGAGCTAGAATTTGCGCTAAAGTCGGATATCTTGCTGATAAATTTAGAAAGCGAAGCTGAGATGCTGCGCCTGGAGCGGATCGCGCAAAAGCTAAATAAGCCCGCTCGTATCAGCATCCGCGTAAATCCGAACGTCGATGCCAAGACCCACCCCTACATCTCCACGGGGCTAAATGAGAACAAATTTGGCGTCAGCATCGAGACCGCGCGCAAGATGTATATCTACGCCAAAAAGAGCAAATTTTTAAATCCCGTCGGCATCCACTTTCACATCGGCAGCCAGCTTACGGAGATCGCGCCGATCTGCGATGCCGCAAAGATCGTAAGCGATCTGCTGCGCGAGCTGCGAGCTCTTGAGATCGATATAAAATTTTTCGACGTGGGCGGCGGCATCGGCATCCGCTACGAGAATGAAAAGCAGATCGTGCTCTACGACTACGCGCAGGGGATTTTAAAGAGCCTAAGCGGGCTAGACGTCACGATCGTATGCGAGCCGGGGCGCTTCATCGCGGGGGCTGCGGGGGTATTTCTTACCCGCGTGCTTTACGAAAAACAAAACTGCGGCAAGCGCTTCGTCATCGTTGACGGCGCGATGAACGATCTTATACGCCCGAGCCTCTACGGCGCGCACCACGCCATCGAAATCATTGGCGCTTCGGAGGGTATAAATTTAGACGAACCTGGCGCTAGCGAAGTAAATTTAAGCGGCAGGGGCTCAGATCAAACAAATTGTTCCTGTGCGGATGAAAAAAATTTGGGCGGCGTAAATTTAAGCGAAGCTAGCCTCTGCGATGTCGTGGGACCGATCTGCGAAAGCGGCGACTTTTTGGCCAAAGGCGTTAGCCTGCCTAGCCTGCAAAGCGGCGATCTGCTCGCAGTGCAAAGCGCCGGCGCCTACGGCTTTTCGATGTCGAGCAACTACAACACCCGCTGTCGCGCCGCAGAGGTCGCGGTTTACGACGGGCAGGACCGCCTGATTAGAAAGCGCGAGAGCTTTGATGATCTAATCGCGCTCGAAAAGGATTTCGTATGAGCCGCGCGGCGAGCCGTCCGAAACGGGGCGCAATCTTAAATTTCAAATCCGAGCTTGCAGCGGCTTTAAATTTTAACGCAGCAGCAAGCACGGTCTTAAATTTTAAACGCACCGCTGCTTTAAATTCCAAGCCAGGATGCACCCCTGCTTTAAATTTCAAATCCAAACAAAATGCGCCTCTAAATTTTACGGCAAAACAAAGCCCCGCTTTAAATTTTAATCGCGGCTCTTTAAATTTTAGATCCCGCTGCGACGAATTTTATCGCGCCTTCTTAGCGTGCAAAAGTTGCGGCGCAGCTGTCCTAAGCGATGAAATTTTAAGATCGCGAGGTAAGAATTTCAAAGCGCAAAGCGGCAAGAGCGGCGGCGTGAAATTTTTAAAACCGAAATTTAGGGGCGAGCAGAAGGAGGGTTGTGATGCAAAATATCGATGATCTGCGCGTTTGTATTGATAGGCTAGATGATGAAATTTTGCGCCTTATCGACGAGCGCATGGGGTTTGTCAAAAAGATCGGCGAGCTGAAGCAGACCGCGGGCAGCGCGATCTACCGCCCGGAGCGCGAGCGCTCGATCATCAGCAGGCTGGACGGCGGAAAGGCGCGAAATTTAAGCAAAGAGGCGATCGAAGCGATATTTTTTGAAATTTTCTCGGTTTCGCGAAATTTAGAAAAGCCGCAGATCGTCGCGTTTTTGGGGCCTTTCGGCACCTATTCGCACCAAGCCGCCAAGAGCCGCTTCGGCGCGGTAAGCTCCTATCTGCCGCTCTCAAATATCGAGGCGGTCTTTAAGGAGCTTGATAGCGGCGAGGCCAAATACGGCGTCGTGCCGATCGAAAACAACACCGAAGGCGCGGTGGGAGCGACGCTTGATTGCTTGCGAAAATACGAAGGCGTTAAGATCGTCGCCGAAATTTATATGGATATCCACCACTGCTTTGCGAGCCACTGCGACGACGTAAGCACGGTGGATCAAATATTCTCGCATCCGCAAGGATACAATCAGTGTCTTAAATTTTTAGACGATCACGGCCTTAGCGGCGTTAAATTTACCGCGACCAAATCTACCGCGCTTGCGGCGCAGATGGCGGCTGCCACGCCGCACTCCGCCGCGATCTGCTCCAAGATCGCCGCCGATCTTTACGGCGTGCCGATGATGTTTCAAAAGATCGAGGACAACTCCGCCAACCGCACGCGCTTTTTCGTGCTGAGCGACTTTAAAAACCAAAAGAGCGACCGCAACAAAACGAGCATTCTAGCCAAAACCGACGACCGCCCGGGCGGGCTCGTGGACTTTTTGCAGATGTTTCGCAACGAGGGGATAAATTTAACCAAGCTCGAAAGTCGCCCGGTCAAGCTTAGGGATTTTAAAAGCGTCTTTTATATCGATTTTGAGGGGCATGTGGATGATGAGCGGGTGGCGCGCGTGCTACAAAACGCGCAGAAAAACGGCCACGAAATCACCTGGCTTGGAAGCTACGTAAACGGGGAGGAATGATGAAATTTAACAAATTTGTAGAAAATCTAAGCAATTACGAAGCGGGCAAGCCGATCGAGCTTGTGGTGCGGGAGCTTGGTATCCGCAAGCAGGACGTGCTAAAACTTGCTAGCAACGAAAACCCATTCGGCACGAGCGAGGCGGTGCAGGAGGCGATCGCGCAGAATGCGGCCTGTGCGCATCTCTACCCGGACGATTCGATGTATGAGCTAAAGGGCGCGCTCGCATTAAAATTCGGCGTAGAGCCGCAAAATATCATCATCGGCGCGGGCAGCGATCAAATCATCGAGTTTGCGCTGCACGCCAAGCTCAATTCGCGCCGCGCGATACTGCAAGCGGGCGTCACTTTCGCGATGTACGGCATCTACGCAAGCCATTGCGAGGCCAAGGTTTACAAAACGAGCGCGCAGGAGCACGATCTAGCCGAGCTTTTAAAAATTTATAACGCGCACAGGGATGAAATTTCGGTCGTCTTTTTGTGCGTGCCGAACAACCCGCTGGGCGAGTGCTTGGATGCGGAGGCGGTGTATGAGTTCGCAGACAACGTGGATGAGGATACGCTCGTGGTGATAGATGCTGCGTACAACGAATTTGCGGCGTTTAAAGACGAGCGCAAGAGGCTTGATCCTAAGCTTTTAATTCAAAATTTTAAAAACGTGCTCTATCTAGGCACCTTCTCGAAGGTCTACGGCCTGGGCGGTATGCGCGTAGGCTACGGCATCGCGCCGCGGCAAATCATAAGCGCGCTTTATAAGCTGCGACCGCCTTTTAATATCACGACGCTTAGCCTCGCAGCGGCGATTGCGGCGCTAAAAGACGAGGCTTTCGTGCAAAAGAGCCTGCAAAACAACGCCGCGCAGATGAGCCGCTTCGAGGATTTTGCGCGCGAGCGAAATTTGGAATTTATCCCTAGCTATGCAAATTTCATCACGTTCAAACTTAGCCCGCCGATAGATAGTAGCGAGCTTTGCGAGCAGCTTCTGCGCCGCGGCATTATCATTCGAAATTTAAAAAGCTACGGGCTAAACGCCGTGCGCATCACAATCGGCACGCAGGGGCAAAACGATCGCGTCTTGGGCGCTCTGGGAGAAATTTTAAGTGGATATTAAAAATAAAAGCCTAGAGGAGCTACGGGAGCTTTGCACGCAGATCAGAGCGCGCATCATCGAAGTCGTGAGTAAAAACGGCGGCCATCTAAGCTCAAATATGGGCGCAGTCGAGCTCATCGTGGCGATGCACTACGTATTCGACGCCGAGAGCGATCCGTTTATCTTCGACGTAAGCCACCAAAGCTACGCGCACAAGCTTTTGACGGATCGCTGGGAGGAGTTCGGCTCGCTTAGGCAGTTCGGCGGTATCAGCGGCTACACAAAGCCTAGCGAGAGCAAATTTGATTACTTCGTCGCAGGACACGCCTCGACGTCGATCTCTTTAGCCGTGGGCGCAGCAAAAGCGATAAGCCTAAAGCGCGAAGATCGCGTGCCGGTCGTGCTCATCGGCGACGGCTCGATGAGCGGCGGTATGACTTACGAAGCGATGAACGAGTTAGGAGATCTGCGCCTGCCCTGCATCATCATCCTAAACGACAACAAAATGAGTATCAGCAAGCCTATCGGCGCCTTTAGCAAATACTTAAGCCAAGCGATGGCGGGCGAGACCTATCAAAAATTTAAATCCCACGTAAGAGAGCTGCTCTCCCACGCTCCGCAAAGCGCGACATATATGGCAAAGCGCTTTGAAAATTCCTTAAAACTCATCATCCCAGGGATGTATTTTGAGGAGCTTGGGCTCGAATACATAGGCCCGGTGGACGGCCACAACCTAGCCGATCTCATATCAGCGCTAAAGACGGCAAAAAGCGCGCGCAAGCCCGTCGTCGTGCACGCTCAAACAATCAAAGGCAAGGGTTACGACAAGGCCGAGGGCTATTTGGAGAGTTGGCACGGCGTAGGGCCTTTCGACATTCAAAGCGGAGAATTTAAGAAAAAATCCGCCGCCAAAAGCGCTACGCAAATTTACGCCGAGGCGCTTTTAAATTTAGCCGCCAAGCATGAAAACGTCGTGGGCGTGACCGCTGCGATGCCAAGCGGCACCGGCTTGGATAAGCTGATCGAGAAATTTCCCCACCGCTTCTGGGATGTAGCGATCGCCGAGCCTCACGCGCTAAGCTCGATGGCTGCGATGGCGCGCGAGGGTTTTAAGCCGTACGTTACGATATATTCGACCTTCATGCAGCGCGCATTCGATCAGATCGTCCATGATGCGGCGATTATGAACTTAAATTTAGTCCTTGCGATGGATCGCGCGGGTATCGTGGGCGAGGACGGCGAGACGCACGAGGGGGTCTTTGACGTGAGCTTCTTAAATGCGATTCCGAACATCAGCATGTGCGCGCCGCGGGACGAGGCGAGCTTTAAACGAATCATCGAGTACTCCTACGCGCATGAGGGGGTTTTGGCGATCCGCTATCCGCGCGGAAGCTTTATCTTGGACTGCGACGAGACCGGCGCGTCTGCGGTAGAGCTTGCAAAATCGGTGTTTTTAAAGCGAAGCGACAGCGCGCGCGTAGCTCTCATCGGCTACGGAAACGGCGCTGGTAGAGCGTATAAAACGGCCGAGGCGCTGGAGGGGCAGATAGAGGCGGATGTCGTAGATCTAGTCTTTGCAAAGCCTTTGGACGCCGAGTTTTTGCGAAGCTTAGCTCGTAAGGATAAAATTTGGTACGTCTTTAGCGACAACTCCAAAAAGGGCGGCGTAGGTGAAATTTTAAGCGCATTTTTGCAAGAAAATGAAATTTCGGACGTAAAGATCGTGAGCTTCGAGTTCGGCGATATATTTTTGCCGCACGGAAAGACCGCCGACGTAGAACGCAGCTTGGGCTTGGACGTGCAAACTCTAACCGAGCGAATATTAAGTGATAAAAAGTATTAGTTAATATCAACTTTGTTTAAAGTAAAATTTGATAATATCTTTTTAAAATTTTTTGAAGGATTAAAATGAATCATGTAGAACTACTCAAAACCTGCGGCTTGAAAGCAACTCCGCAAAGATTATGTATCCTAAAGGTACTTGATCGCCACGAGCATCCTAGCATAGAGGATTTATACGAGGGGATCAAAGAGGACTATCCATCCATTTCGCTAGCGACGGTTTATAAAAATTTAAACACCCTGCTCGACGAAGGCGTCGTAGTCGAGGTCAATGCACCGAACAAAAAGAGCCGCTACGACATCTATCAGATGCCGCATATCCACGTCGTCTGCGAAAAATGCGGTAACGTGATGGACCTTTTCATGGACGATGCCTTTAATAAGGATGTTTTGAAAAACATCGAGCGCAAAGCGGGCAATTTCATCCGCAAGCTGAATATCACGACTACGGTCGAAGACTGCGAAAAGTGTAGATAGTTTAAAGAATTTTCTGCTATCATTACCCACTTTATTTTTGGAGTGGGTATGCAAACTAAGCGTAAATTTTTATTGAGCGATAATTCGATTCTGCGGACGCTAGAGCGTGCAGGGCTGAAATGTCGCAAGGTAAAGATCGTTTGGTTTTATACTTCGTTCTACCCCGAAATTTACTACATCCGCCAAAACGACGAGTGCTCTTTGCACCACAAAAAAGAGGATCTCGACAGACAAACTCTAAATTTTAAAATTTCAAAAGATGATTTCAAAGAGGCTTTAAAAAGCAGGATCGCCCGCGTCGTGCAAAAGAACCGCTACGGCTTTGCTAACGACGAGGCGGAGTTTTGGCTTGAGCTTTACGGCGGCGAGCTAAATATGCTAGCCATTCTGCGGGCTAAATTTAAAGACGAGCTCTCTAGCGCAAATTTTGATTTTGCAAAAACCTTCGGCAGCACCGATTTTTGCGAGATCACAGACGATTACCGCTACAAAAGTCGCTATCTGGCGCGCTACGGTATGCCGCCACGCTCGCTTGATTTCGCGCACGCCCGCAGTGTTTTTAAAAAATTTAGCCGAGTTAAATTTTTCGCTCCGCCCTATGCGGACAGCGTTAAGCTCACGCGCTTGGCGCTTGAGTTAGCGTGGACGAGGGCGTGCGCCGCAAAGGGCGAGTATCAAAAAAACCTCGCCCCCGAAGCGCTTCACGAGCTGCGCGTGCAGATTCGTAAATTTAGAGCCGTTTTGAAGCTATCCGCGCCGCTTTTTGAGGCGGAAAAAAGGGGCGAAATTTTAAAACTGCTCTCAGGATTTATGAGCCGCACTAATCAGCTGCGAGACCTTCACGTTTTTGCGGAGTTTTTAAAAGCCGACGACGCGCCTGCGAGCTTTTTGCAGCAGCTAAATCTTATCGCAAAGCGCTCGGAGGATAAAATTTTAGAATTTCTTTCTAGCTCGGAATTTGCAGATTTAAACGGCGCTATTAGCGGCTTTTTAAGCGGCGCGGACGGCATCTACGCGCGCAGCGAATATGAAAAAATTTCAAAAAAGTTCGCCTCCGCCCGCCTATGCAAGCTGATTAAGAGCTTGCGCGCGGAGCTAAAAAATTTACAGCAAGGCTCGTCTCTGCAGGCATTTCACGACGTGCGCATAGGGCTAAAGAGGCTACGATACGCGCTTGAAATTTTTGCAAGAAGCTTTGATGAAGGCTGCGTCAGGGAGCTGTTTAAACGCACCAAGGCCGCCTGCGAGGATTTCGGCGCGCTGCAAGATATCAGCGTGTGGCAAAATTTCATCGCGATCTATCAAAAAGCAAGCGATAAAAGCGGCGTCGCGTTTGCGTATCTGCTGGCTCTGGACGCCCACCTAAACGACCGCCGCGCCGAGTTGGAGGAAAAAATTTTAAATGAAAAAGAGCCTCTTTTGCGCGCGCTGAAAAGATCGCTGCGCAAAATCAAAGCATACGAATAAGGAATACCCGTGCAAAAACAGGAAAAAATCATAAAGATGTTCGATCAGATCGCGCCTACCTACGATCTGGCAAACCGCGCCATTAGCTTCGGCGCGGACGTTTCGTGGCGCAAAAAAGCGGTTGAGCTGACGCTTGAAAAGCTTAAAGGAAGGCTCGTGAGTATCGCCGACGTCGCGTGCGGTACGGGCGATATGATAAGCTCGTGGCGCGACGGCGCAGCGCAGCACGGCGTGCAGATCGAGCGGATCGTGGGGATCGATCCTAGCGAGGGGATGCTCGAAGTAGCAAGGCAAAAATTTCCTAGCTGCGAGTTTATCAAAGCGACCGCGGGCGCCACGACGCTAGATGACGCAAGCGTGGATATTTTAAGCATCAGCTACGGCATAAGAAACGTCGTGGAGCTGGACGCGGCGCTTGCGGAGTTTAACCGGATCATCAGACCGGGCGGATCGCTCGTGGTTTTGGAATTTACCAAAGCCGCAAGCGGCGGGCTCGCGTTTAAAATCAGAGATTTTTACGTGAGTAAAATTTTACCCAAAATCGGCGCCTTCATCTCAAAAAACAAAGAAGCCTACGAATATCTGCCAAGCTCTATCGACAGCTTCCTAGACGCCGCGAGCTTTAGCGAAAAGCTCAAAAACGCAGGCTTTGAACTGCGCGTGCAAAAGGGCTTCAGCTTCGACGTCAGCACGCTTTTCATCGCGGAGAAAATCGCGCAAAAGAGCGACGATGCTTAGCGTAAGCGAGCTAAACGCCCAAGCCAAGACGCTTTTAGAGACGAGTTTTAGCTTCGTCGAGGTCGAGGGCGAGATATCTAAGTTTAGAATTCAAAGCACGAGCGGGCACTGGTATTTTACGATCAAAGACGCGAGCGCGGCGATCGATTGCGCGATGTTTAAATTTAACGCCGCGCGGATAAATTTTATCCCCGCCGTCGGCGATAAGCTCATCGTAAGCGGCAAGGTCTCGCTCTACGCTCCCACGGGCGCGTATCAGATCCAGGTCTCAAATATCCGCAAAAGCGGCGAGGGCGAGCTGGAAGCGGCGTTTGCCGCGCTAAAAGAAAGGCTTAGCAAAGAAGGTCTTTTTGATGCCGCGCGCAAAAAGCAGCTTCCGAAATTCGTCCAAAGCATCGCGATCATCACGAGCGCGGGCTCCGCGGCGCAGGCGGATATGCTTCGCACGGCGCAGAACCGCTTCGCACTTTGCAAGATCGATCTGTATAACGCGCTAGTGCAAGGCGAGAGCGCGCCTGCTTCGATCATAAGCGCATTGCGCGTAGCCGACGAGAAAGGCTACGATGCGATCGTCATCGCTCGCGGCGGCGGCTCGCGCGAGGATCTGTGGTGTTTTAACGACGAGGCCTTGGCGCGCGCGATCTACGCGGCCAAAACGCCCGTCATCTCGGCGGTAGGGCACGAGATCGATTTTAGTATCAGCGATTTCGTAGCCGACCACCGAAGCCTCACGCCCACCGCCGCGATGATCGATCTGCTACCCGATATTTGCGCGATCTTTCAGAGCCTAGACGGCATAAGCGATGCATTTGATAGGCTGATAAAAGATAAAATTTCATCCGCACAAAACGTGCTGAGCCTCGCAGCTCTGGAGCTTAAATCAAAATCTATCGAGCCAAAAATTTCAGGCTCGCTCGCGGGGCTTTTAAATTTTGAGCTTAAATTTAAAGGCTTCATCGTCTCCAAGCTAAGCGCCGCAGAGTATACGCTAAGTGCCAAAGATGAGCTTTTGGCGCAAAAGGCGAAATTTTTTGAGATCACAAAAGACCTCGTTCAAATCCAAAAGGGCGGCAAAACGGTAGCTCTAGGCGAGCTTGCCGCGGGCGACGAGTTCGTCCTTTGCTCGCAGCAGCTCAGCAAAAATGCAAAAATCATCTAAAGGAGACAAAATGGATAGGGTTTTAAATTTTAGCGCAGGACCTAGCACCATCCCGCTGGGCGTGCTAAAGCAAGCGCAAGAGGAGCTGCTAAACTACGCAGGGCTGGGATTTTCGATAATGGAGATCTCGCACCGCACCAAAATTTTCGAGGATATTTTGCATAGCGCGATGAGTCGCGTGCGCGATCTCTACGGCTTTTCGGATGATTTTACGATTTTATTTTTGCAAGGCGGTGCGAGCCTGCAATTCGCGCAGGTGCCGATGAACCTATACGCGGGCGGCGTCGCAGAATACGCCAACACTGGCAACTGGACGAGCAAGGCGATCAAGGAAGCGGGCGTGCTCGGCATAAACTACCGCGTGGTCGCAAGCAGCGAGGATAGCAAATTCGACCGCATCCCCGAGGTTAAATTCTCTGACGACGCCGACTACGGCTACATCTGCTCGAACAACACGATCTACGGCACGCAGTATCCGCAGCTGCCGCAGTGCGGCTGTCCGCTCGTAGTCGATAGTTCAAGCGATCTGTTTTCGCGGCCGGTGGAGCTTAGCAGCGTGGGGATGTTTTACGGAGGCATCCAGAAAAACGGCGGGCCAGCTGGCGTTACGATGGTGGCGATCCGCAAGGATCTGCTGGACCGCGCAAACCCTAAAACGCCGATGATCCTGCGCTACAAGACGCAGGCAGACGCGGACTCGATGAGCAACACCCCGAATACTTTCGGAATTTACATGCTAAATTTAATGCTCGGCTGGATCAAGGACGAGATCGGCGGGCTCGCGGCGATGCACGAGCGCAACAAGCGCAAAGCGGCGCTACTCTACGGCGCGATCGATGCTAGCGGCGGCTTCTACCGCGGCCACGCGCAAAAGGACAGCCGCAGCCTGATGAACGTGAGCTTTAATATCGCAGATGCCGCGCTTGAGCCCATCTTCGTCGCGCAGGCGGAGGCGGAGGGGATGATCGGGCTTAAAGGACACCGCGTTTTAGGCGGCATCCGTGCCTCGATCTACAACGCGATAAACTACGAGGACGTTGAAAAACTAGCCTTCTTTATGAGCGAGTTTGCACGCAAAAACGGCTAGCGGCGGTTAAATTTAGAGGGTTTGAACGCGGCTCGCGCTTATCGGCGCTTCTTTTTGCGGTGAAATTTTGCAAAATTTTAGCGGCATTTTAAATTTACGGCGCAAAATTTTAATCTCGCTCAAACGCACCGAAATTTTAAAATTTCAACCGTGTGCCGCAAATTTTAACGTGCGCGAAACTTATGAAATTTGCACTCAAATTTAAGCTGCAACCAATTTAAGGAGCCGAAATGCTAAAATCATATCCTCTTGCGATACAGGGCGTGGAGTTTCGTGGACACGGCGTGACTGGCATTTACGAGATGGACGAGCGGATTGCTTTCATCCACTTTGCTTTCGCGTCCCCCAGCGAACAAAACACCCTCTCGAAGCTAACGCCCAGCTACGTGCTGCTAGATACGTTTTCGCGCGATTTTAGCGAGCACAAAAGATCGGTGCTTGCCTACGAGCAGCGCGAAATTTTCTCTGCCGCCTCCGCGCTATGTTACCCGCAGGACGGTCACTTCGTGCTAAATACGAGACATTACGAGGGCTTCGTCGATTCGCCCGCAAAGCTCATCAAAATACAAGACGGCGAAATGAGCGAGCTTGGCGACGTCCCAACGCCCGTGAAACAGATCTACAACGACGCGCGAACCTACGAGTTTGAGGGCTTTTGCGTGCGGATGAGTTCGCCCTTTATGATGGAGTGCATAGCCTCGCAAGGCGGGTCAAATTTAAACAGCGCAGCGGCTGATTTGGGCGGTACAGTAAATTTCAGCGGCGCGGCGGAAGAAAATTTAAAAAATTCCTCCGAAAATAGCGGCGCGGCGGCTGTTTGTAAAGCGAGCAAAAGCGATCCGCGTAATGAAACCAGCGAGGCAAAAGATAAAATTTCAAACGGCGGCAAGCAAACGCGCAAAAAAGCGGCTGCAAAAGGTAAAACTCTTTGGCGGCTGAAGCTAGGCGCGTATCTATATACGCCCATTTGTCTGCGCGGCGCAGCGACGTCGCATTTTGACGCGCAAGATAAGCGGCATGGTCGCGAGACGCTGTATTTCGGCACCGCTGGCAAGGGCGGGCACCTCTACGCCGTAGATGCAGCAAACGGCGAGATAATCTTTAAGCTTGACACCGGCGGCACCGAGCATTTCGCGTGGTTTGATGATAAAATTTTACTCGCAGATCGACGCGGCAAGCCGGTTTTGATTAGCGCGGACGACGGCTCGATCGTAAGGGAGATAGAATTCGGCAAGTTTCAATTCGGCTCGGATCAGATCATGCTCGCTAGCGGCGGACGCCTCTACGCCGTGGCAAACGATGGAGCCGCGATGTACGCCGTCTGCGCGGATTTATAAAATTTAACCGCAAGGCTCGGGGGCGCCGCGAGAACGGTAAATTTTAAATTTTGATCGGCTCGCTCGTCGCGCGATGAAGCAATTCGCCGCTTTGTGTGCGAATTCCCCGGAGAAATTCAAATCCCGCGCCTCAAAATTCAAAGCGAGCTCAGCAAATTTCAAGGCGCGAAGTGGTGTGAGCTGCCGCGAAATTCCATAGAGCTTTGCGGCGTGCGCGGGCAAACCTCGGCGATGATATTGATCGAAACGCCTGTTTTAGCGGCAATCGCGTAGATTTTGGTCAAAAACTTCGGCGCGAAGCTAAACAAAATCTCATACTCCTCGCCGCTTTGCATCGCAGCCTCGCTAGGACGGGCGATCCAGCGCGCACCTACGCCGCTAGCCTCGAGTAGTCGGGGCAGATCCTGCGCGAGCCCGTCGCTAATGTCCATCGCCGCGCTTATGAGCTTCGCCGCCTTGTAAAAAAACTTATCGCGCAAGACGGGCCTGACGAAGCGCGAATTCTTTGAAATTTTTGCGCGCAGATCCTCGCGCAGATCAAACACGGAGTCTTCGCATGCTGGGCTTTGAGGCGCAGAATTCTCGCATGTAGGGCTTTGCGCTGTAGAATTTTGCGCTGTGAGGCTCGCAGACAGACCATTTTGCTGTGCAATGCTTTGAATTGCGGAATTTTCGCACGTAAAATTTTGAAGTACGGAAGCTACGGGGCTTTGCGGCGCGAAATTTTCTACCGCGGAGCTTGCGGACAGATCCTCTTGCGGCGCAAGATTTTGCGACGTAGGGCTTGCGGGCACGTTATTCTTAAACGTAGAGTTTGCCGCAGAGGTACCGTTTTGAGGTGCGGAATTTGCGAGCGCGCCAGTCTGAGGCATGGAATTTTCAAACGCAGGATTTCTTGGCGCAAGCTTTGCAGACGGCTCTTTTTTTGGTGCAGAATTTTCCAGCGCGAGGCTTTCGGACATATCGTCTTTTAGCGCTAGAATCTCAGCCGCTGTGTTCTCGCATTTTAAAATTTCAGACGCGCGGCTTTGCTCTGCCGAGCCTTGCACAGGAAGCTTTGCCGCGAAATTTTGCCGCAAATCTTGCGTGCCCTCGCTCGCTGCGGCAGAATTTCCACGCTCAAAATCCACGCACGAAGTCTCCGCGCTAGAATTTTCTGCCGCTGATTTCGCACACTCGACATCTGAATCAAAATTTCCCACTGCAAGCGCGCCGCGAATTTCGCACGCAGATTTTTCCTCGCCAAATTTTACGGCAGCCTGTGCGGAAATATCCTCGGCAAATTTCATATCAAGCGGTATGGCGGAATTTTCCGCAGCGGATTTTGGGATGGATTGCTCGACAGAATTATCTGTGGTAAGCCTCGCAGAATTTTCTGCGACAAGCTTT
>CALHQN010000257.1 GCA_938036585.1 uncultured Campylobacter sp. | reverse complement strand
AAATTTTGATTTTTGCATGGCGGATAAGCGGAACACGCGTTATAATCCCGCTCGCGCTAAATTTTGCCTGCGTAAACAAAGCGCTTTGAAATTTTAAAATTCCGTCCGAAAAAAGCGTCGTTAAATTTGAAATTCCGCTTGCGCAGATAAAATTTCAAATTTTTGCGCGAGTGAAATTTCGGTTTTTCCACGCGTATAAAATTCCGCGCCGCAAGAGATATTTTAAATTCTAAATTTTGCCCGCACAGACGCAATTTTGATTTCGCATCAAGAGGTTTAAAACTTGGAGCTTTCGAGGCTACAATCGGGCAGAAATTATTTTGATTTCACGTTAGAAGTTAAAAACGCCCTAAATTCCGTCAATGATTTCGCGCGCCTGCTCGACGCTTTGTGCGTTGCGCGAGATCTCGCTAGGCTCGCCAAAACCCCAGTTTACCTGTAGATACTCTAGCCGCGCGCCCAGCAGATCCGACAAGTTCAGCTGCACGCCTCGCGCCTTTCCTGCCGCAGTTTGTGTGGTAAGCTCGCCCGCCACAGCTTTTGCGGAAATTTTACCGCCTTTAAAGCTTAATTCGCTCGCGTCGTCGGAGCCGAAATCTGCGCCGATGGAGCCGAAATTTTTTCTGTCCACGCCGCCGGTACTCAACCTCCCGCCGCTAGAGTTTAAAATTTTAGCGCTCGTGCCGCCGTCTGCGTTAAAATTTCCGCCGCCGGAGCCTAAATTTTCACCGCCCCTATCGCAGCCGGCGCTAAAATCCTCACCGTCCTTGCCGCTACGCAATTGCAGGTTTTGTAAAAATTCCGCGCCGCGGATCGCCGCGAGCTCATCTTTTTTGCTATCTCCTAAAAATATCGTCTTTTTGTGCGGCGAGCACGCGATCGTGCGCAAAAGCATCGCTGGATCGGGCTTTGAGGGCGTGTGCTCGTCCGCGCCCACGACCAGATCAAATAGCTCGCGCGAGCCCGTTTTTTTTAGAATTTCTTGCAGCGTGTATGCAGGCGCGTTTGAGGCGAGCGCGACGAAATAGCCCGAGCTCTTGCAGTGGCGCAAAAGCCCGTCGATGCCGTCGTAGAGCACGGCGAACTCATGGTAGTTTTTGACGAATTCTTTTTCAAAAAATGCAAGCTCCTCGGCGCTTGCTTTGGTTTTGCCGTAGAATTCCAAAAAAGCGTTTTTGCTCGGATCGTTGATCGTGCGGACGATGAAGTCCCTTTGTATCGGCGCTAGGCCGTAGAGCTCGCGGCGAGTGTTGTTTACGCTCACCTCTATCGCGCGCGAGGAATCAAGCAGCGTGCCGTCCATATCAAAAATCACGGTTTTCATCTAATAATCCTTAAAAAAATCGATTTTGTGCTTGTCTTTTTTGTAACTCTTATTGTTTTTGAGCTTTTGCAAGGCGTTTGCTTCATGCTGTAGCGCCGATCTAAACGCGGCATCGCTGATCTGTCCTGCCTCGCTAGCATCAAGGACGTTTTTAGCAAAGCTCTCAAGCGCTTTGGTGTAGGGGCTATCGAGATTTGTAGCGGCCGCTTTAGATAAAATTTCGTAGTTTTTAGCTATTCGCTTCGCAAAAAGCTCTGCGTCGAAATCCTCGCGCTTTAGCAGTGCTACGGCGGATTTTACGAAGCGTTCTAACGCGCGGATATATTTAACGCGCTCATCTT
>CALHQN010000256.1 GCA_938036585.1 uncultured Campylobacter sp. | reverse complement strand
GCAAAGAACACCACATCAGCTACCCGGCGGACATCGACGAAGACTTCTTTGAAGAAGGCAAAATGTTCGACGGCTCCTCCTTTGCCGGCTGGAAGGGCATCCACAACTCCGACATGATCCTCATGCCCGACCCGGCGACCGCCTACATCGACCCCTTCTACGCGCACAAAACCCTCGTCCTCACCTGCGACATCATCGAGCCGGACACCATGCAGGGCTACGCGCGCGACCCGCGGTCGCTGGCCCGCCGTGCCGAGGCCTACCTCAAGGCCACCGGCATTGCCGATTCCGCCAACTTCGGCCCGGAGAACGAATTTTTCATTTTCGACGAAAATTTAGATTCTAAATTTAAAACCGATCAAGAAAAAATCGATTTCATCTATAAAAATTTGACTAAGGAGTAGGAATGCAAGAGCTTGCTAGCGTGGATTGGTCGAGGGCGCAGTTTGCGCTCACGGCGCTTTATCACTTTCTTTTCGTGCCCCTAACACTGGGGCTTAGCTTTATCGTGGCGTTTATGGAGAGCCTATATGTCGCGACCGGTAAGCAGGAGTGGCTCAAGATCACTAAATTTTGGCTGCGCCTTTTTGGCGTAAATTTCGCCATCGGCGTCGCGACCGGTATCATAATGGAGTTTGAGTTCGGCACCAACTGGGCGAATTACAGCTGGTTCGTGGGCGACATCTTCGGCGCGCCGCTTGCGATCGAGGGCTTGCTGGCGTTTTTCTTGGAGGCTACCTTTTTTGCCGTAATGTTCTTCGGCTGGGACCGCGTAAGCAAGAAATTCCATCTTCTCTCGACCTGGCTCGTGGCGATCGGATCAAATTTAAGCGCGTATTGGATTTTAATCGCGAACGCCTGGATGCAAAACCCGGTAGGCACGAGCTTTAATCCCGATACGATGCGTAACGAGATGAGCAATTTTTTAGATATCGCGCTATCTCACTTCGGAGTGGCTAAATTTTTACATACCGTTGGCGGCGGCTATATTACAGCGGCGCTTTTCGTTCTTGGAATTTCGGCGTTTTATATGCTAAAAAACAAAGACTTCGCGCTTGCTAAAAAAAGCTTCATCGTAGCGGCAAGCTTCGGTATGCTAAGCTCGCTTTTCGTGCTATTTAGCGGCGACGAGAGCGCCTATCAGGTCGCGCAAAAGCAGCCGATGAAGCTTGCGGCGATGGAGGGTCTGTATAAGGGCGAAGTAAACGCGGGCATCGTCGCGGCGGGAGTTTTAAATCCGAGCAAACTTCCCGGAGACGATAAGGAGCCGTTTTTGTTTGAGATCAAGGCGCCTTACGCGCTGGGGCTAATGGCTACGAGAGGACTTGATAATTTCACTCCGGGCATCGATGATTTGGTATTTGGAAACGAAAAATTCGGCATCGAAGGTGCTGATAAAAAGATCGAAAAAGGCAAAATCGCCCTGCAAGCGCTAAAGGATTACAAGCTCGCCAAAGACGCGAATGACACCGCGGCGATGCAGCAAGCGCGCGAAATTTTATTCGGCAACCAAAATATGCAAAATTTAGGCTACGGCTACTTTGACGACGCGAAGCAGATCGTTCCTCCCGTGGCGCTTACCTTTTACAGCTTCCACGTGATGGTGGCTTTGGG
Source organism: uncultured Campylobacter sp. (assembly GCA_938036585.1). Taxonomy (GTDB): domain Bacteria; phylum Campylobacterota; class Campylobacteria; order Campylobacterales; family Campylobacteraceae; genus Campylobacter_B. The sequence continues at coordinate 5,765 of CALHQN010000256.1, read as the reverse complement.
AAGCTATTTTATCTTGCTATTTTTCGTGACGCTATTTTTGGCGATGCGAAAGAACCTCGCCGAATACAAGAAAATCCTATGGCTTTGCGTATTTAGCATTCCTTTGGGATACGTCGCGTGCGAGGCGGGCTGGATCGTGGCCGAAGTAGGGCGCCAGCCGTGGGCGATACAAGATCTTATGCCGGTGGGCGTCGCAGCTACGAGCCTGGCGGGAACGAACATAATGATCTCGTTTGCGCTCTTTGCGGTTTTATTTACGGTTTTATTCATAGCCGAGATAAAGATCATGCTAAAACAGATAAAGATAGGATTTTAAGATGCACGAAATTTTTCAAATTTATTGGTGGTGCGTGGTTTCGCTTCTGGGCGGAATTTTGGTTTTTATGCTCTTCGTGCAGGGCGGTCAGACGCTGCTTTTTACGCTGGCGAAAAATGAGACCGAGAAGGATTTTATAATAAATTCCATCGGCAAGAAATGGGAACTTACATTTACTACGCTCGTGATGTTCGGCGGAGCGTGCTTTGCGGCGTTTCCTTTATTTTATGCGACCAGCTTCGGCGGGGCGTATTGGGCGTGGATGGCCCTGCTTTTTTGCTTCATAATCCAAGCCGTCGCCTACGAATACAGAAAAAAGCCCGATAATTTCTTGGGCACTAAAACTTATGAAGCCTTTCTTTTCATAAACGGCTCGCTGGGCACGATCCTGCTTGGCATCATCGTCTCGACGCTTTTTAGCGGCAGCGAGTTCGCGCTGGGCGATAATAATTTCGTGCAGTGGAAAAACCCTGCTCGCGGGCTTGAGGCGCTAGTAAATCCGTTTAATTACATCTTGGGAGTTGCACTATTTTTCTGCGCTAGGACGGGAGCGAGCTTATATTTGATGAATAATATCGCCGAGCCTGAAATGATCGCTAAGCTCAAAGCTTCGCTTAAATTTAACGCTAGCGCTTTTTTGGTATTTTTCATCGCGTTTTTGGCGTGGGTCTTGCTAAAGCAGGGTTACGCAGTAGGCGCCGGCGGCGTCGTAAGCCTTGAGAGCTTTAAGTATCTGCACAATTACCTAAGCCTACCTGCTGCGCTAATCTTGCTGCTGCTCGGCGTCGTGCTGGTGCTGGTGGGGATATTCAAAGGCGCATTTACAAGCAGCGTGCGCGGAGTATTTTCCTACGGCGTGGGCGTCGTATGCGCGGTAACGAGCGTATTTTTGATCCTGGGTCTAAATAACACGGCGTTTTATCCGTCAAATTTCGACCTGCAAAGCTCGCTTTCGATAAGCAACGCAAGCTCGAGCCTCTATACGCTTAAGACGATGTTTTACGTATCGTTTCTGGTGCCTTTCGTGCTGGGCTATATCAGCTACGTTTGGTGGTTGATGGATGCTAAAAAGCTCGATAAAGAGGGGCTTTCAAACGAGCATTATTAGGCACCCGCTCCAGTGCGGCTTCCGCGCGCCGTGTGGCGGCGAGAAGCTGCTCGCGTGCGCGGCACTGCGTGCTTTTGCGTTTAGTTAAATTTCATATCGGCGGCGTTTTTTTATGCGCCGCATCTATAAAAATTTTAAGGATTAAAAATGGTCAAATCTTTAGTTTTCATCGCGATTTGGATAATCTTGCTCGTAGGAAGCTATAAATTTATAAAGCTAAACATTACTCATCACGAAAAAAGAGAGCAGTAAAAGCGTAGAAATTTTAAAAGCTAGCGACCCGGGATTTCGCTTTAAATTTAGAAAGCGAAATCTAGGGCCGCAAGATGCGGGCGAAATTTTATCTAGCCCTTGTAGTCAATATTTTTTTCAAACTCTTTAAGTCGCATATGGATTGAGCGAAGCTCCGTGATCGTCGTCCAGTTATTCATAAAAATACTAAAACTTCCGCGCACTTGATTAAAGGCGTTGCTTACTTGAACCATAACCCCAAGCGTAATTACCTTGGTAAATAACCCAGGACCCATTATCAAGTAAGGTACGATCATTAGGAACTGCGAGAATGAGTTGAACCACATATCAAAATAGCAGTAGTGCAGGTATAGTTTGAAATAGTTATATTTGATCTTATCGAATAGCGAAAGAATTTTTTCCTCATCCGCGTAATTTATCTTATCCTCCTCCGCAAAAACAAGCTCTTTTCTAAACGCCGCCTCGACCTTTTGGTTGTTGTATTCCAGTCTCGGCAGATACCAACCCACCAGCCAAGAAATTATTAATCCGCCGATGCTAACCGCAAGTGCAACCCAAACGAGCGAGCCGGGGATTTTTTTTAGAAATTCAAAAGGGACATTGCTGCTAAGTCCCCACAGCACCGGTATGAACGCAAACAGCGTCATAGCCGCCGAAAGCACTCTCGTGCCCATCTCTTCGATAGTTTTTGAGAAACGAAAGATATCCTCTTGGATACGTTGCGAGCTGCCTTCGATATCTTTGCTTACCTTTTTCCAGTATGAAAAATAGGAAAACGTCATCGCTTCTCGCCATTTAAATGCCCAAACCCGCGCTGCGTATCGCTCCGAAATTGCAGAGACTACGTAGGGCATCGCTATCCATAAAAAAACCTTCATCTGCGCGTAGAAATCACCTAGCGTATGGCGATCTACGTTTTGGCACAGATCGTAAAACGCGCGGTACCATTCGTTTATTCGCACATTTAAAGTAGTTTGATACCAATTGATCGCAATTAGAAAAAATATTCCGGAATATGCCCAAAATGCCCATTTTTTGCTTTTAAAAAACGAAGCAAACATCAATGCTCCTTTGGATTTAAGATTGCCGTAAATAGATGCTCGCGAAGCATCTGCGCCGCTTCCTGTACGTCGGCGCTTTTTACCGCGTTTACGTGCGCCGCGTAGCTTTTTTCATCGTAGAGCGGATAGCCGTAAAGTGCGTTTGCGGCGATATTACCGAGCCAAAAATCATTCGTCTGCGCAGCTCTTTTGGTCGATAAAATTTGCGCTTTTTTGAAATTTTGCAGTTCATTATCTTTTGCGCCCGAGTTTTCGATCTGTTTTAAAATTTCGCGCACCTCCGCAACGACCGCGGCGGTATTTTTCGGCTCGCACGAAAAGGAGACGTTCAGGCTCGCAGCGATATGCGGGAACTGCACGTACGAGCTTCTTACTAGTGCCGAGTAAATTTGCCCGCGCGCCTCTCTGATCTGCTCGACGATGCGCGTATCGACCACGCTTCTTAGAGCTTGAAATTTATATGTGTTCGCAAAGTCGAAATTCCCGAGCTCGTAGTTTAAAAATATCATCTGCACTTCGCTTTTATCGCTATCGCCGTAGTTTTGCTCAAGCGTGCCGTTTGCGGTTTTAAGCGCAGGGATTTTCGGCGCGGCGCCTCCTTTGGAAGGCTTTAAATTTCCCACGTATTTTGCCAAAATTTCTTTCGCGGCTTTCGGATCAAAATCGCCGTTAAGTATGAAGATGAAATCCCCCGCGCCCGATAGAATTTCATCCGCGTCCTTTTGAAACTCGCTTAAATTTGCGTTTTTTACGTCGCTGGCGCTTAGGGGCAGCTTCTGAGAAAGCCCCTCAGCGTAGAGCGATTTTAAAATTTGCTCGCTAAATTTAAACTGCGCCGTCTCGTCGCGCAGCGCGATCGCCGAGAGTGCGTCGGTTTGGTATTTCAAAAACGCGGATTCGTGGATTAGCGGCTCGCTAAATCTCGCGTATAGCTCGCGCGCCATAGCCTGCAGATCCTTGCTTGCGCTACTTCCTCTAAATCCGCTGGTGGAATCGTCCATTCTAAATTTAAGCGCATAATCGAACTTCGCTGTCAGGCGCTTGGCTTCATATTCGTTGAGGCTGCCGATCGTGCCGGAGTTTAACAGCGAGGTTAAAATTTCGCCCCTTGCCCTGCCGAGATTTGCGTAGCCCCCGCGCCTAACCGCTACGATTTTGACTCGATTTTTTTCGCTTTTAAGAGGTTTTAAAATAACCTTCGCGCCGTTAGAAAATTCTAAAATTTCAGTGTCGCTGCCGCCCTTTTTCGCGCTAAATTTTGCAGGTCTTAAATTTGCGCCCGCAAGCTCCTTTTTGCCGAGCGACGCACCGCTAAAATCAAACGGAGCGGCGTCTGCGTAGAGCTTGTTTACATCGGCCTCGCTAAGACCCAAATTTTTAGTAGAAATAAGCTCGGTAAAGTGCGCGCCGTCCGTGATCCGCACGAAAAATTCATTCACGTCCTTAAGCGTAATCTCGTTTAAAATTTCAAGGCTTAGATCGTGCTCGTCCTTTTTGCTGAGCTTGAAATTTCCGTTTTGTACGTAGTCTAGGATCGCGTCTACTTGCGAGCCCTGCGTGTCGTTTTTTAGCAGGTCCGCTTCGACGCTATTTTTAAGCCTCTCCTTTACGCTCTCAAAATCTTCGGCGGAAAATCCGTGCTCGCGCACCCCTTTGATCGCGCTAAAAAGGCTGCTAAGCGTCGCATTGGTATCGAAGTCGAAGATATTGGCGCTTAGGCTGTAGAGCCTGCGGCTTTTAAACAGATCGTCCGAGCCGAAATAGGCTTTAAGCGGAGTTTTGGAGTTTACGTTCATCGCGTCGTAGCCTAGGCTCATCAGGCTTGCGACATAGACTTGCAGCCAGGCGTTTTTAAACGCGCCCACGGTGGAAAGTGGCTCGTATTTGCCCGCGTATAGCACGCTGGCGACGTTGGTGCCGAGCTCTGTTTCGTAGATATTTGAAAAGCCCGCTTCAAAGGGACGCAGGTGTAGATCGCGCGGTATGCGCTCACCTTTCGGCTTAAGAGAGCCGAAATGCCCCTCTATCAGCGCTTTTATCTTATCCACGTCCACGTCGCCCACGACGATCACGCTAATAGAGCTCGGAAGGTAGTTGCGCGCGTAGAATTTCTTTAGCTGCTCGCTAGTAGCACCCGAGATTATCTCGTTTTTGCCGATCGGAAAGCGCCTTTCAAAGATAGAATCCGGATACAGATAAGAGGCGCGCTTTTCGTAAAAGCGCCTCTCGAAGTCTTTTTTGGCTTCTTCTAGGATGACGCCCTTTTCCTTTTGCGTCTCGTTTTCGTCAAATTTAACGCCGCCCGCGTAATCTTGCAGCACCAAAAACACGTCCTTTAGCGTCTCGTCATTAACCTGGGCCTGGATATTATAGGTGGTGTTTTCAAAGCCCGTTTGCGCATTTAGATCGGCGCCGAATTTTACTCCCAGGCGCTGTAAAGTATGAACTAGCTCGTTTTTATCGAAGTGCTCGCTGCCGTTGAAAGCCATATGCTCGACGAAGTGCGCAAGCCCCTGCTCGTCGTCATTTTCATCGACGCTGCCCGCGGCTACGTCGAGGTAAAAAAGTGCGCTTTTTTTCGGTATGTCGTTTTTGAGGATATAAAATTTCACGCCGTTTGCCAGCTCGCCGCGCACGACGTTTTCATCAAATTTAAGCGGAGCGGCGGGGTCTAGAGTGGCGTTAGCTGAGCTTAGAAAGCAAAGAATCGCCGAGATAAAGAGTATAAATTTTTTCATAATTCTCCTTGATATTAAAACTTAGAATTCTACCCAAAGGTAGTTTAAACTATAATTTGCTTGCTAAATTTTATCGTTTAAATTTAGCGATAAATTTTAGAATTTAAATTTTAAAATTTAAAGAGGCGATGGCGGATGGAATTTTTAAATTTAGTAAATTTGGAAATTTTAAAAATTCCGCCGCCTTTTAAATTTAGCGGCGGAATTTCAGGATTTTTTTGAAATGAAACTAATGCGAGATTTATAGATTGTTCGCGTTTTTATCTAGATACTCTGCGACGCCTTTAGGG
>CALHQN010000255.1 GCA_938036585.1 uncultured Campylobacter sp. | reverse complement strand
CTTCGCATTTTTGCTCCAATTCTTTAACCAGCTCTTTCGTAAATATTGTTTTACCGAAAGCCAAAGAGTTTAATAGAGCTAAAACTAAAATGATCTTTTTCATATATTTCCTTTAAAATTTTGCGAAAGTATATTCTTTCGTTTTTAATAAGCGCTAAAATTTATAAAATATCCCGTTCGCGAGCAAAGGCTTAAATTTAAAAACACAAGCCTCTTTAACGTTGATTTAATGCTAAATTTATATAATCTAGGCGATTTTAAGAGATAATTAAGAATAAAATGCGCTAAATTTGGGGGCATGAGATGCAAGATTACGAATTATTGGACGTTTTGTCCAATAAAAGGGTTCTTTGCCTAGAGGACGAGCCCGGGATTTTAAAAAATATAACCGAATCGCTACAGCTGTTTTTCGGCGAAGTAGTGGGGGTTAAGGACGGGCTGGAGGCGCTTGATGAGGCGATGAGCGGCTCGTACGACGCGCTGGTTTTTGATATCGGCGTGCCGCATATGGACGGGCTAGAGGTCGTTAAAAAGATCCGTGCCGCCGGCATCTCGGTGCCGATCGTGATACTTTCGAGCCACACCGAGCAGGAGTATCTGTGGCGGGCGGTGGAGCTTAAGATCACCAGGTATCTGCCTAAGCCGTACGACAAAAACGCCTTTATAAAGGCGCTGCAAGACGTCGCGGCGGAACTGATAAATCACGCGCCGATATTGAGTATAAACGACGAGCTGAAGTATGATTTTGCCAAAAAGATCATCTACGTCAAAGAGAGCGCCTGTCATCTTTCCAAAAGCGAGAGCAAGCTTTTGGAGTACTTCTTGGCGCGCAAAAATCAAACCGTAACCTACGAGCAGCTATTTGGCTATATGTGGGAGTTCGAGCAGCCCAGCAAGGAAGCGATCAAGGCGATCGTCAAAGAGCTGCGTCGTAAGATCGGCAAGGATGTGATCAAAAATTTATATGCGGTGGGGTATCTCTTTGAAGTATAAATTTAAATTTATCGTAGCGGTTTTCGTGCTGCTATATATCGTAATTACGGCATTAGTATTTAACTTCTACCGCGAGCTTGCGCTGAAAGACACGAGGCGCGAGGCGTTTTATATCCTAGATACAATGAATGCGGTGCGCGATTACGTCTCGACCGTGCAGCGCCCGCTAATAAACGAACTTAAGGAAAAAAAGCTTCTGAGTGAGGATTTTTTCGATCCGAGGCTGATGTCCTCGACCTACATAACGCGCGAAATTTATAAAATTCAGCTCGCCAAAGAAAACATCAACTACGACTACAAGCTCGTCGCCACCGATCCGCTCAATCCCGAGCACGAGGGAAGCGAGTTTGAGAATGAAATTTTAGAGGGCTTTAAAGAGAACAGATACAAAGAATATTCCAGAATCGTCTATGATAAAGGCGGCGCCTCATATCTTTTGAGCCTGCCGATAATAAACTCCCAACCCTCCTGTATCGAGTGCCACAGCATCAACGCAGCGCCTAAAAAGATGCAAGAGCTCTACGGAGACGTGGGGAATTTCAAAGGTAGCCTAGGCGATACGATCGCGATGATAAGCTTTAAAATTCCGATAAAAAGCATTCTGCTCTACCACACCAAAGAGTTCGTCGTCAGCGGCTTAAGCGTGCTTGCGGTGTTTTTGATCTGCATATTTTGTATCTATAAAATTCACAAAAAAAACGAGACCTTAAAGATGCAAACTCAGCTTTTGATGATAAATCAAAGCCGCCTCGCGCTCATGGGCGAGATGATCGGCAATATCTCGCACCAGTGGCGCCAGCCGCTATCGCAGATCAGCTCCACGCTTATAAATTTAGAGCTTTACAACGAGCGGGGCAAGCTCTCAAAAGAAAGGCTCGAAGGCGGCATTAGGGACGCGGGCGAGCAGGTGAAATTTATGAGCGATACGATCGAGGATTTTAAAAATTTCTTCAATCCGAACATGCCGAAGAAAGAATTTAACGCCAGCGAGGCGATCGAGCAGGCGCGTAAAATTTTAAACGCCTCGCTTAAGAAGCACGTCATCGACATAAGCGTGCGGATAGAGGAAAATTTCACCCTTTACGGCAACGTAAACGAGCTCATCCAGGTGCTCATAAACATCATAAACAACGCGAAGGAGGCATTTTTGGACGTGCCGCTTAAACGGCGCGAGATTAAAATTTGCTCGTTTTTAAAGCAGGGCGAGCGAGTAATCACGATCGAAAATAACGCAAGTCGCATCGACGAAGCGCGGCTCGGTAAAATTTTTGAGCCGCACTTTACTACAAAACAGCAGGGCAGCGGGCTCGGACTATATATGAGCAAGATGATAATAGAAAAAAACGGAGGGAGCATAAGCGCTGCAAATTCCGACGAAGGCGCGATATTTACGATCTCTTTTCGTTAAATTTAGACTTTATTAAATTTCTCCCTTTTTCACCCTTTTTTGTTGATATTATTCCAATCGTAGAACTTTGCTAATTTAAAAATTTGATTTTCAAAGGAGGAGCCATGAAAAAATGGAATAAGATGCTACTAGGCGCGCTCGCCTGTATTAGCATTTTTGCCGCAGGAGCCTGTGCCGACGAAGGCATGGGGCATGAGATGGAAATGTCGCAAAAATCGCGCGACGTCATCGCAAATCCTAAAGGCACGTTGCAAAGCAGAGGCGTCATATCCTTGCAGGACTACGTCGTAGAAGAGCAGGAGATGTATGAGTGGCTATTTAAAAACCACCCGATTTTTACCAAATACGGCGGCAAGACGGTCGGCAAGCTCGACGTTCACGACCGAGGTTTAGAGTGGCTTGCGGAAGGTCACGGATTTGACTTTTCAAAAGCGAGCAAAAGAGACGACGGCAAGGGCTATAGCTCTATGATGTATAGAATCCCTGCGGGCTCTTCGCTACAATTTCCGAATAAATTTATAGGTTCGGCAAAATGCGGCGAGTGCCACCCTGCCCAGTATGAGGTATGGAGCAGATCGCGCCACGCCACTACTATCCGCTTCCCTGGCGAGCACC
>CALHQN010000254.1 GCA_938036585.1 uncultured Campylobacter sp. | reverse complement strand
ACCTAAAATAAGTAAAGCTTTTTTCAAAATTCTGCTCCTGAATAAAATTTCGGCTAATTATACATAAAACTTTGAAAATAGCGATAAAATTCTTGGGTATTTACGAAATATAAGCGTTTTTTCGTTACAATCCCACCTTGCGATTACCGTTACAAAGCGATTTTATATGATTAGAATTTTTATATTGTTTTTTTTGTGGGCGAGCGTAGCGTTAGCTAATAATTCCAGCGTAGAGAAGTTTGCGTGGCCGGATGGAGTGAGCCTACTGCAATTTATGGAGACTGCGGGCATCCCCGCGTCGGTGTATTACGATCTGGATAAAGAGGATCAGGAGCTTGCCGCCGAGGTGCGCGCGGGAGTGGAGTGCCAGATACTCAGAGATCCCGTAGGACGCATATCTCAGCTGCTAATACCGGTCAGCGACGAGCTTCAGATCCACATCTACCGCGATAAATTTAATACCTTTAGATTCGTATACACCCCGATAGTTTATGAGGAAAACAGCTACTCCTTGGGCATTAAGATCGAAAGCTCCCCCTATCAGGATATCGTAAAAGCTACCGGCAATACGGCGCTAGCGAATGAGTTTATGCTCGTCTTTAAAAACGAGGTAAATTTCAAAAAGCTACAAAAAGGCGATCAGCTCGTGATCCTATATGAGCAAAAAACGCGCCTTGGCAAGCCTTTCGGCGGAGTAAATATCCTAGCCGGAATGATCGAGGAAAATAAAAAACCCAGATCGCTTTATTTCTTCGACGACAAATACTACGACCGAAGCGGTAAAAAGGTCGAATCCTTCCTGCTGGTAACGCCGCTTGTTTATACTAGAATTTCATCTTATTTTACTCCTAAGAGATTTCATCCGATATTAAAGCGATATCGCGCACATCTGGGCGTGGATTACGCGGCTCCTAAGGGTACTAAGGTAAATGCCGCAGGAGCGGGCAAGGTAAGCTTCGTCGGGCGCAAGAACGGCTACGGCAACACCGTAGAGATCAACCACGGCGGCGGCATCAGTACGCTTTACGCGCATCTTAGCGGCTTTGCCAAGGGGCTAAAAAGCGGTATGAGCGTCAAGCAAGGCCAGCTCATCGCCTATGTGGGCTCGACAGGGCTTAGTTCGGGACCGCACCTACACTTCGGACTTTATAAAAATAAGCAGGCTGTTGATCCCCTAAAAGTGGTAAAAATAGAAAAAACCAATGTCATAAGCGCCGAGGAGCTTAAATTTAAAGCTCTCGTCAAGGATATGGACGCCAGGATGGCTAAGGCGAAAGACGGCTCGAAAAATCCGGCTAAATTTGAAAACTATGAGCCGCTTATTACGATAAATTAAGGCTAGTTATGGAAAACAAGGAGCAGCTAAACGACGTCGAGGAAGCCAAAGCGCTTCTTGATGCGCATCTGGACGATACGCTAGAAGAGGAGCTGAGCGCGGCGGATCTTGCCGATCATCTAAAAACTCTTAAAAAACACGACGAAGAAAAGTATGTAGAAGTCCTAAAAAAACTTGAACCCGAGGATTTGGCCGATGCGGCGCTTGAGATGCCCGATCATATGCTCGAAGACGTCATCGAGACTCTGCCTCACGAAAAGATCGTCGAAGCGATCGAGGAGCTCGAAAGCGACGATCAGGCGGAGCTTTTGCAAAATATCGGCAACATCGACGAGGACAAAGCCGAGCAGATTTTCTACGGGCTTGATGAGGAGGATCGCCACGACATCCTCACTATTTCTAAGTACAAAGAGGACGAGGCCGGCGCGTATATGCAGACCGAGGTCTTTAGCGCTAGGCAGGATCAGACTCTGGGGCAGGCGGTCGAGATGCTGCGCGTTATGCGAGAAAAGGACGAGATCGAGAACGTCTTTCAGCTCTTCGTGCTTGATAAAAAGGGGCATCTGCTTACGAGCTTTTCGACGTCTGATCTGATTTTATACGATTTTTCGCTCACTCTGGAAGAAATTTCACAAAAATTCGGCGCCGAAAACAAAATCCACTTCGCTACCGATACCGATAAAATCGACGACGTGATCAAGGATTTTGAAGAATTTGACCTTAACGTCATCCCCGTTGTCGATGCTAACGGCATACTCATCGGGCGTATCACCGCCGACGATATCCACGATCTCATCCAAGAGCGCGCCACCGAGCAAATTTACAACCTCGCGGGCGTCGATGACGAAGCGGAGGACGATGAGACTACGATCTTTAAGGCGGGCCGCGCGCGCGCCTTGTGGCTAGCGGTAAATTTATGCACGGCGATCGTAAGCTCCACGATAATCGGGCTTTTTGACGTCACTATCGAAAAGCTGGTCGCGCTTGCCGTGCTTATGCCAATAGTCGCCTCCATGGGCGGTAACACCGGCACGCAGGCGCTTACCGTAACCGTGCGCCGCCTAGCCTTGGGCGAGATAGCGTTTAAAGACAAAAAGCAGGTTCTCTTTCGCGAGATCACGATCGCTTTCATAAACGGCCTAATCTTTGCCACGCTGATGGGGTTTGTGGCGTATTTTTGGTTCGGCATTAAGCTTTTGGGGCTGGTGATTGCGATGTCGATGGTGCTAAATTTAACGCTAGCGGGGCTTTTCGGCGCCGTCATTCCGATCACGCTTAAAAAATTAAATATCGACCCCGCCGTCGGCAGCTCCGTACTGCTTACCACGGTAACGGATATCGTGGGATTTTTTAGCTTTTTAGGACTTGCGACGTGGATACTACTATAAAAAATTTTAAAATTTCCGAGCTTAAAAGCTCGAATTTCGTTAAACCCTTTCGCTTAAATTTCGAAATGGACGGCGTAGCGCGCGCGTGGGACTGCGTCAAGGTGCACGATAGCGTCTCGATTTTGCTCTATCATACGCAGCGCGACGCGCTTTTGCTCGTCAAGCAGTTTCGCCCCAGCGTGTGGTTTTATCAAGAGGAAGGCTTAATAAATTCGCCCGAAAAGGGCTACACCTATGAGCTTTGCGCTGGCATTTTAGACAAGGGCATCAGCGAGGAGCAAACGGCGATCGAAGAGGTGCTCGAGGAGACGGGATATGCCGTGAAGGATTTGAAATTTATCACGAGCTACTATAGCGCCCTGGGCTTTGCGGCGAACCGTCAAATTTTATACTTCGCGTGCATCGACGAATCGATGAAGCTAGGAAGCGGTGGCGGCGTGGACGGCGAGAAGATCGAGCTTTTCTACCTGCCTGCGGCCAAGGCGCGAGAGTTTATGTTCGACGAAAAGATCGTGCGCGCGCCGGGGCTGATCTTGGCATTTCAGTGGTTTTTGAGCGAGTTTAAAGCTTAGCGGCGAGACGGAATTTCGCGTACTGCTGCGCGCTTTTGCGTCTCGGCTTTAAATTTAAAGGACGGCGATGAGAGTTTTACTTAGGTTGTGCGTTATCGCGGTGTGTCTTTATGCGGCGATCGCGGCAGCACTTTATATCTTTCAAGAGCGGCTGATATTTTTGGGCGAGCCGCTGGATAAAAATTTTAAATTTAGCTTTGGAAATTCCGAATTTGCGGGACTTGTGAATGCGCCCGAGAGCGGCGAGTATTTAGACATACCGACGTCCGCTACGCAAAATAGCGCCTCTACAAACGGCGCCGTGGACGAAAACTCTCCCGTAGTCGGCGGCACAAAAGAAAGCGCCGCCGTAGCGGGCGAGATCAAAAACAAAAGCGCTCAAACTAGCGCCGAGCGCGTCGGCGAAAACGCCGCAGGAAACGGCGCTGCGGGCAATAATACAAACTCCGCTGCGATAAAATTTCAAGAGATCAATATCCCGTTTGAGGGCAGATCGATAAACGGGCTGAAATTTAGCGCGGCAGAGCCTAAAGGCGCGATTTTGTTCTTTCACGGCAACTTCGGCGACGTGAGCGGCTGGGGCGCATACGGCGCGGATTTTGCGGCTTTGGGATACGATTTTTATATTTTCGATTACCCGGGCTACGGCAAATCGGACGGCAAAATTTCATCGCAGCAGCAGCTTTTGGCGAGCGCCGATGAGATGAGCCGCTACGTTTTGGCGCAGCATTCGCCCAAGAAGCTCGCGATGATAGGCTACTCGATCGGAAGCGGCATCGCGGCGCAGCAGGCCGCGAAGTGGGATGCGGCGCGGCTGATTTTGCTTGCGCCATATTTTAGCTTCGAGCGGCTCGCGCACGAAAAGATCCCCTTCGTACCGAAATTTTTGATCCGATACAAGATTCCGACCGCGGAATTTCTGCAAGCGGCGCGCAGCACGCAGATCACGCTCATCCACGGCGCCGCCGACGATTTGATACCGGTGCACCACTCGTATGATCTTGCGGGATCTCTTAAGGCGTGCGACCTATTTTACGAAATAGCCGCCGCGCCGCATAATGGACTGCTGGCAATGCCTGGGATTTGGAAAATTTTAAAAGAGAGGCTACGCTAATCTAGCGGGGGCGTAAAATTCCACGCAGAATTCGACCGCTAAATTTAAAATTTTACGTAGAATTCCG
>CALHQN010000253.1 GCA_938036585.1 uncultured Campylobacter sp. | reverse complement strand
TTACGGCCTCGATGATGGCTAGGCTTAGCACCTTGCCGTTTAGCGTCGAATCATAGCCCGCAGTGCCGCCGAAACCTAGCACTTCGCGATTTGATAGCTCATACTCGCCCGCGCCCTGAGTCGAAAAGACCACCTCGGACGTTCTGACGTCAACGATGTTTAAATTTACTTTAGAATACGCGGTTTGGGTTTTTCCTTTGCCTAAAATTCCAAACAATTGATGATCTCCAGTCGTCTTGCGGCCAAACTCAGTCACGTCGCCGGTGATAACGTATCTGGCGCCCTTTAAGTTTTGCGCGCTTTTGGAGATTGCGCTTTCCTCTTTGATGGCGCGCATATTCGTGCGATCAAGCACCGAGAAGCGGCCACTTTGCTGTAAATTTGAAATAAGGATCGTCTGCGCTTGGTTGCCCAGTCTATCCTCGCCGTCGGAGAACACGCCGTTGTTGTAAGAGGACTGGTTGTTAAAGCGTCCTACCGACACGGCGATCCGCTCGCCCGAGTAGTTGGTGTTTAGGGTCGCTACCGTAGGGGTTTGCACTACGCGAGAGCTCTCTTTCGCGCATCCGCTAAATAGCGCCAGCACCGAAGCTACAATAACGGCAGCCGATATGGTTTTTTTGAAATTCATTCTTTACTCCTTGAAAAAATTTACGTATAATATCTCATTATTTCTTAAAATTTTATGTATAAATTTAAGCGCATAAATTTAGCAAAACGGGAGCGATTATGCTTAATATTTTACTGGTCGAAGACGACGAGGCTTTGAGCTCGGCGATAAGAGAAAAGCTGCTTGATGAGGGCTTTAGCGTGAGCTGCGCCTCCAATGGCAAGCAGGCGGCAGAGGCGCTGGATGAGGCGCACTTCGATCTAATCATCTCGGACGTGATGATGCCTAAGATGGACGGTTTTGAGCTTAGCAGATACGTTAGGCGCGACGGCAAGAGCCAGCCGATACTGATTATAACGGCAAAAAGCGAGATCGAGGATATGCAGACGGGCTTTAAAAGCGGCGCGGACGATTATATGAGCAAACCGATAAATTTAAAAGAGCTCGTACTGCGCGTGCATGCGCTGCTAAGGCGCGCAAAGATCGCGAATGAAAAGCGGCTACTCATCGGCGAAAGCGAGCTTGACTACGATACGCTAAGCGTCCGTGCGGCGGGCGAGCGGATAAGCCTGGCGCCGAAGGAATTTCGTCTTTTGTTTCTGCTGCTAAGCTATGCGGGCAGAATTTTTACTAGATTTGAGATAATGAGCGAAATTTGGGGCTATGAAACAGACAGCGACGAGCGCGTCGTCGATACGCACATCAAAAAGCTACGAGCAAAATTTGAAAATTCCAAAGATTTCGAGATAATCACCGTGCGCGGGCTCGGCTACAAAGCTGTAAAAAAGGAAAGAGCATGAAAAAATACCTCATCAGCCTAAAAAGCTTCATCGCGTTTTACTCTTCGCTCGCATTCGGCGTGATAAATTTCATCGTCTGCTTTGCGGTTTGCATGCTTTTTTACATAGGCATCGGCGGCAAGATCGGCGGATTTTGGGACGGAGTGGCGCTGTGCGCGATCATCTGCTTAATCACGATGGCGTTAAATTTTACCCTGCTTTACTTCGGACTTAAAATTTTATTCCGCCCGATCAAGCGGCTACTAGGCGCGATTACCGCGATCGCAAACGGCGATTTTGAGGCGCGCGCCGAGCGCAAGCTGCACGGGCACCGCACTGATTATGTCTATATGCACGAGCTGGACGAGCTCGTAGTAAACGTCAATAAAATGGCGCAGAAGCTGCAAAAGCACGAGCAGCTACAAAAGGAGTTCGTCTCAAACGTCTCGCACGAGATGAAAACGCCGATCTCCTCGATCGCCGCGTTAAGCGAGATGATAGAGAGCGGCGTGAGCGAGGAGCGCGCGGTGCGATACGCAGCCTCCATCGGCGCAGAAGCAAACCGCCTAAGCAAGCTCTGCACCGACATGCTAAAGCTAACCAGGCTCGATAGCGGCGCGGCGGTGCACCTAGATGAAGCGGTACGTATAGACGAGCAGCTGCGGCAATGCATCATCTCGCTGAGCCAAAGCTACGAAGGGCACGAGTTTGAGCTAGATTTATCACCGCTTAGCGTGCGATCAAACGCGGGACTGCTAAATCAAATTTGGCGAAATTTGATCGAAAACGCGCTTAAGTACTCGCGCCAGGGCGGTAAAATTTTCGTCCGTTGCCGCGCTTGCGATGGCTTTGCGCAGGTGATCGTAAAAGACGAGGGCATCGGCATCGCGCGCGAGAAGCTGGATAAAATTTTTGACCGATTTTATCAGTGCGAGGAATCGCACAAAGAGCTAGGCAGCGGACTTGGGCTTAGCATCGTACGCACGGCGCTTGATCTTTTAGGCGGACAGATCGAATACGAAAGCGAACCGGGCGTCGGAACCGAGGCGCGCGTTAAAATTCCGCTTTAAATTTCAGATCAATACGGCGCGGATGAGCTGTGTCTTGTAATTCGTAGCTCGCCGTAAAATTTCGCCCCACAAGCGCAAGTCGCGCCGATGCAAGCTTTGACGATACGGGCCCCGACGGCGCAAGTCGCGCCGATACAAGCTTTGACGACGTAAAAAAGCGCGGGCGTGTCGCGCGCCGCATTCATAAAATTCTGCTTTAATTTTATATCGATTTGCCGCGGACGCCTCGCGCGCCGCGACGAGGTCGGAATTCTGCTCTAAAATTTACCGCGCGCTGCGACTTTGCCGCCCTTTACGACTTTGCCGCGCATTACGGCGAGCGGCAGGCTCGCTTAAATTTGCCGCGTCTTAACGCAGGTAGCTGAATTTTGCCTAAAATCTGCCGCCGCTCGCTCGCGCTTTGCGACGGACAGAGAAATTTTGTCCTAAATTTCAAAAGACACATTAAGAACACAATCACTTTATATAATCCCGCCCATAGATCGATCGGGCACGCCTCTAGCGGTCCGAGTCTGGCAAATAATAAAATTAAAAACAAAGGAGAAGCGATGAGCAAGGCCGTACTTCACTCGGTGCTAGCGATAGAGGCCATTTTATGGGGGCTTTTGTCGGCCGTGATTATAGGTGCGTAAATTTTACGCTTTGAGCTAGGCGATCTGCCGAAAATTTATAAAATTTGCGCCCCGCTTCGCATTCGCTGCGAAAAAGGAGCGCACCCTCGCTAACTATAAATCAAAATTTTAATCCACCCGCTGCCTGCTGCGTAAACCCTGCTGCGTGCAAATCCATACCGCAGGCTAGCCGGCCGCACACAAACCTCGCTGTGCGCAAACCTACCGCCGCAAACTATAAAGATCGATAAAATTTTAAATGCTACGAGCGGACGGACGAGCTAGTTGATGCCCTATTTTATCCGCGCATTTTGCAATATGTGCTCGCTCGCAAACAGCTTGCGATAGGAAAATGATTTGAACGGTGCGGATTTTAAAATACGCGACCCGCTCCCAATCGCGCGAATTTATGCTTTTGCCTCTAAGCGATTTTTAAAAGCTCTCGAGCTAAAATTTATCTCGATCTAAGATCAAATTTAAACTCAACCAAGACGGCAAAAATTTCACGAGAGACGCCGCTTGCGGCGAAATCTCAAAGGAGCCTAGCTTGAAAAAATCGATAAATTTCCTGAGGCACATTTGCGCAGATTTGCTTGCAGGCAGAGCGCTACTGCATCCGATCCTGCTTGCGGCTGCATTTTTAGCGGCGAAATTCGGCACGATCTATCTTACGCGCATTGCGATTTTGGGGCGCGAATACCATCGGGGGAATTTTGGAGGAGAGCTGTTTTATATATCTTTCGATTTTACCGCAAACGCCTATTTTATCGCGCTCTGCTTGCACTTGCTACTTGACGGAGCGATAAAGCGCACTCTTGCGCCGCTAAGAGCAGCCTTGGCGCTCTTGATCGTCGCGGCGTGCATTTTAGGCTATTTGGATGCGGATGAGCACTACCAAAAGGAGGGCACGATGTTTTATTTTTTCGCAGGCTCTCTCATCGCGATCTGCATCTATCTTGCGATCACGGCAATTAAGCTTAAAAGGCTTTTGCCCGCAATCTGCGCGCTCGCGTATGTTTTGAGCTACGTTTTTTGCGTGTGGATATATTTTCAAATACCGCTAAAATCGCTCTACGTAATCCGCGCGCTATTTTTTCTGTGCCCGCTAGCGTGGGCGTTTTATTTCAAATGCGAATTTCAAAAATCGCTCGCAAAAGACGCCGCAAGCAATGATGAAATTTTAAATAGTGCAATCAGCGATGAAATTTCAAAAAGCAAAGCGCGCACGGAGAGTTAAATTTTAAAAATTTCGCTGCAAAGGGCTAAATTTACAAAATTTCGCTCGGGTTAAATTTTAAAATTTCCCGCGCGGCGCTTTTATCCATTTATATCTTCGATCACCTCTTCTACGAAACGGGCGGTATCAACTAGCCTAAAGCCCCATATTTTGGGATCTGTGGTGATTTTATTATAAAAATCTTCCAATTCTTTCGCGGGAGATAATTCGCCCAATTTAAACGGGGCAAATTTTACTTTGCCAATCTTTTTTAGATGAGGCAGCAACTCCTTTAAATCCTTATGATTAAACCAGCGATCCGCTCTAAGGAAGCCGCCGTTTTTCGAGCTCGCGATCTTGCTTTTTAAAAAATCGTCCATGTTAGGCGGCTCTTTTTGCAGCAGTCTGGTGCAGGCTAGGTGGTACTCGAGCTTCCTGGGCGTTTGATCTACCGCCGAGACAAAACAAACGCCGTATCCCTGCTGCATCTGGATAGACAAAACGTCGCCTTCCTCAAAATACGGCGTTTTTTGCTTCGAAATTTTGGGTCGTTTAAGCGGTCTAGGGTTTTCGCTTCTTAGCTGAAGCGCCAATTTGTCAAGCGCTTTTTGGCGGCTCTTTTGAGATCTGTCAAAGACCTTGTTCCACATCTCGCTTGCGCCGCCTTTTATGATAGCAAGGGCTTTGTCGCGGATTTCGTCGTTTAAAAATCCGATCTTCCAAAGCGAATACGCTAGGGCCGTCCAATAAATCTCGCTATAAAGCTCATCGGTGCAGAAATTCTCCGCCTGCGCCAAAACATCTTGCAATATCGTTTCAACATTTTCGCCGTCCTTGTATCGCTCTGTGATAGTCAAATATATATCGCATCCATCATCGCTGTCGATAATTTTCACCCCGTCTATCGCCATTTTTTCTCCTTTATCTTGATCTCTTTTCTGCCGATTTCGCTGAGCAGAATTTTATCAAAATTTGAGCGCTTAAAAGACAAATCGCCATTGAAATTTCACTTTAACGGCGGCGAGCTTTGCTTATAAACACAGCGCCGCCCAGTTTATAAAATTTAACTAGCTCAAAATTTGGATGAATTTTTAAAATTTCACTCGCAAGAGCGGCTATCTACCAAATTCAGGCTTTCAGACATTCTTAAATTTTAAGCTTTTCTTTTGGGGGCGGAAGGGGTTCTACTTACGAAGCGTCGCCTTTCTTTGCTTCGGCACTACCTCGCAACTGCAAGCAGACCCGCCAAATCCTCACAATCCCGTTAAGCATTAGCAGCGCGATTACGCCGATCTATCGTTTTTGTTAAGGGGGAGGGGCTTAAATTACGAGGTCGCTCCCTTCCCCCTTAACAATCCTCCATCCCAGACGACGTTAGAGGTGGCGATGCTTTGTTAACGCAAAGCATCGCTAAGTTAAATTTAATAAATTTGCTTTAGATTTAAATATAAAATTCTAAAGCGAAGTACCCAAGATAAGGCGCAGTATTTTTGCGTTTAGACGAGGCAGAAATAAGCCGAATGAAGGAGCGTATATATAAATACGTGACTGAAATTCGGCGAAATTTCTAACGAAGTATAAAGAAAAAAGACAAGCCGTAAATAGCCGCTAGATCGAAATTTCCTTCTGCCAGTTTTTACCCCATACGGCATACGCCGCGCTCTCTTTTTCATGCTCGCTCAGCCCCGAGATCGCTCGCACAAACAGAGCTTTGTTCGCAGGCCCCTTCATTAGCGCCTTTAAGCTTTTGTAAATTTTATCCTCCTGATAGGAGAGCAGCCCCGCGACGATCACTTCTAAACTACGCTCGCTAATGCCGTAGCGATCGATAAATGCCTCGATAAATTTTATATGCGCGCTTTGATGTTCGGCATCTACCGCCTCAAAGTAGCGCCGCACGAGAGTAAAATATTTTTCGCTCTTTAGCGCAAGGCCAAAAACTGCGTAGCTGCCGCTCATCAGGCACTTTTCGCCGTCCGTGTCGGCATAGAACTCAAACTTGTGCTTTAGCGCCTCGTTCGCGTAAAGCTCAAGCTCCTCGTCGAGCTCGTGCGCGAGCGCGGCGGCGAAAAAGCGGTGAGTTTGCGTGGGCGCAAGGCCTTTGATCGGCAGATAAGTTTTCTGCGCTTTGGAGCTAAGCCTTACGGCGTAGCTTGCAGGAAAGCCCGCTTGCAGCAGCTTTACGATGAAATTTAGCGCCTTTTTATACGCATCCGCCGTTTCGTTTTTGATTTTTACTCGAACTTGCGCGAAAACGTCGTTTGCCGAGCACTCTACGTCCGCGTCTTTAAATTTTACTAGCTCTCCCTTAAGCTCGCCCGTGCCGTGATCCAGATAGCTTTGCGCCTGAGCTGAGCCGAAAATCTTCGCCGCGCACTCCAAATCCTTGCGCGCAAGATTCACATCCCAGCTATAGCGCTTAAATTTGATATTCCAAAACGCCGCGCGCACGAAAAACGCAAGCTCGCCCGCGTCCACGTTTTGCCGCGTAAAGTCCTTTTTGAGCTCGTAATCTTTGCTCCAGCCGTCATCGCTGATATCATAAAATTTCGGCAGGAATTTCTCCTCTTTCCAGCGCCGCAGATTATTCTCTAGCGCGATCATAAAATCCCCCAAAAGCCGCCTATTTTTGACGTCCTGCACCGCGGCGATAACCCGCTCAAGCAGCGCCATTAGCGCCGCTTCGTCGTAATCCATAAGCGAAAGATCGAAAATGCGGTCCATAAACACGAAAATCTCGCGGCCGTCTTTGATCTTTTTATCGCGACGAATGATGAGCTCGTCTATATAATCATCCATTTTACGCCTTAGCTCGGCTTTTCGCGCAGCGTTTTCAAAGTAAAATTTATGCTCGCAGCTGCGCTGTGCCAAGCTACCGCTCGCGCCTTCAAATTTGACCGCTAAATCCAGCTTATACGCAAAAAACGGCAGATTTGCTTCAGCCAAAAACTCCTCCTCCACGCTCTTTGCGATAAGCGGGACGATGGCCTCAAACTCCTCGCGCTCTAGCTCGTCTATCTCGGGCGCGTCGGCTCTAAAGCTGTCCGCGCCGAAGTCGTGAAGGTAGAGCCTGATGCGCGATCCGCGGCACTCCACGCCCAAAAAATCAAAATACCCCTCCTGTACGCGGCACCCCGAATACGGCGCCTCGCCTTTGTACTGTGAGCCGAGCTTGCCCGCGATCAGGCGCTTTAGCGAGTCCGAAATTTTGCCCGCTAGCGAAATTTGAGCTTCGTTCATTGACGATCCTTTTAAATTTGAGTTAAATTTGCGGCAAGGCGCCGCGACTAAATTTAGATCCGATTTTAGCTTCGATTCGGCAAGCGCGCCTAGCTCAAAGCCAAAAATTTCCTAACCGTTATACAAAGTATCGTGACGATAAGTGCGATCATCCAGCGCTTTTGAGCCTTTTTGCCGATCTTGTGCGAGGTTTTGACGCCCGCGTAAACGCCCGCTAGCGAGCCGATGCCTAGCAACGCGCCGATCTTGTAGTACACGAGCCCGTGCGCGGAAAGGCTCAGAAAGCCCGCGCTTGAGGAAAATATCACGAAAAATAGCCCCGTACTGACGGCCTTTTTGATGTCGTAGTTTAAAAAGCTGATCAAAATAGGCATCACGAATACCGCGCCGCCGATACCCACGCTGATCGCCACGGCGCCGACGAACAGCCCCACGATAAAGAGCAAAATTTTAGATTCGTTGGGCTCGCCGGTGGGCTCGGTCGGAGTTTTGAATAGTTTGATTAAATTTATAATCTGCACCAAAACGAGCGTGCCCAGTAGAAATTTTGAGGAGAAATAGCTTACGATAAAGCCGCTGCTAAGCGCGCCGCAAAAGCCTCCGAGCCCCAGCACCAGCGCCGGCGCGACGTCGAGCATTTTGCTTTTAAAATTTACGAACGAGCCGAAAATCGAGCTAAAGATCATCTGCATGATGCTGATGCCGATGGCGTACTTGACATCGTAGCCGAAGAGCATCATCACGGGCACCACGACCGTGCCGCCGCCAATGCCGAAAAATCCGCTGATAAAGCCTACGCAGGCGCCGATTAAAATGTATTCAAAAAACATCCGTATTCCTTATTTCAGCCCATTTGGTCTCTCTGAATTCCGCTTTTTGCGGCTCGTAATTAAAATTTACCGCTTGCAAGCGTTTAAATTTAGGCGCGAAATTTAGCAAATTTAAAGCTTATAGTCGTTTTGCTTCGCGCATCCATTCGCGGTAGCGCTCGCGCGAAATTTTTACTTTTTCATATCGCAAGGTGTCCGCGCGAAAGCATTTTAGGCTAAGTTCATTACCCTCAAAGCCCGCAAAATCAGCCTGCTCGTAGATGTCGTAACCGCCCCGTATGCAGTCTAAAACGTCTGCATATCTCTGCTCTTCGCTCATCGGCTCGGCAAAGCTCACCAAATGCACGTCGTTTGGAGCACCCCAGTAGCAGCCGTCCACCGCCAGCGCGTCCCAACCCCGCAGATAGTGCACGCCATCCCAAATGAAGCTCTCTTTGCCGTCTAGCCAGGCGTCCGGCACGAAGCGCATGATCTGCGCTGAGGCTAGATCAAGCACGCTGTAGCCGTATAGATCCTGGCGAAAAACGAGGTAAAATTTGCCGCCTGCGTGGCGGATCAGGCTAAAAAATTCCGCCCTATCGTCTATACAGCGCCAGCTTTTTATCTGCGTTTTGCGAGTATTAAACAGCGTGTATTCGCCGCCGCTAAAGCTTGTCGCGCCGAGCCTATATGCGTCCTTTACGATCTCATATCCGCCGCTTAAATTTATCGTTTGGCGCCGGGTAAAATTTCGCCCCTCGAAAAGAGTTTCCGTCTGCCTGATGCGCGCTTGGTACTGCGCGGAATTTACGGCGTTTGCCATCGTGCGCTCCTTAAAATTTTATGCGGGCGGGTTAAATTTTGCGCTGTCGCCAGCGGCTCGCACTTCTTAAATTTCATCCGAACCGAATAAATTTAGCTCCGTAGAACGGCAAATTTTGATCGCTAGACGGCAAAGCTCAAGCATTTGGTGACAGCCGATAGCTGCCAAGCGCAGTCTATGGCAGGTAGTCGCGCGTCCTAAATTTTACTTCGCCTTGCGAATTTCATAAAATTTACCCGCAGTTTCGGCGCTCTGCGAATACTTGCGATACCGCACCGCTTCCAAACGCTACGCACGGAAGGCTTAAAATTTTACTAGCATTTAAAATTTCGAGGCATTTAAATTCCGCGATGTTTTAAAATTCCACGGCATTTTAAAATTTCACGACGTTTTAAATTCCAGCGAAATTCGAAATTTCGCGAGTATTTGAAATTTCACAATCTTTAAAATTCCGCTAGCGCCTTAAATTTTATCCGATGCGAGTAGGTAAACCGCCAGGACGGACAGACCGCTCAAATTTGCTCGTCCGCGCGGCGTCGCTAGCTATTACTCAAATTTACCCTCCTCCGCAGTGCCGCTAGTGTATAAATTTAAAATTTCACTCGCCCGAGACCGCGACTATTACTCGGATTTGCCCTCTTCTTTGGCGCCCGAAATTTTATCCAGTACCTTTTTGCCGACCTCGCTTTGATTTAGCGCTTCAAGCATCGCGGCTAGCTGCGTACCGCCCTTGGCGCTTAAAATTTCGCCGAATTTACTCATCCCCTCGCCCACGCTGCCTTCGTTTGCGATGATCTTAAGATCCGCCGCGCTTAGCGCCTTGGCCTGCTCTAGGCCGATGTCGCGGTTCGCTTCGATCTGTTTGATCGAAATGAGATAGGTCTGGTATCCCTGATTTTCGCCGATCTCGCGCGCGAGCTCGATCTGTGCGTTTACGGGCGCGAGCTCTTTTAGCCTAAGCGCCTCGGCCTCCGCAGAGCCTATCTTTAGCGTACCCTGCGCTTCTTTGTCCTTCATCTCCAAAAGCGCCGCGGCGGCGAGAAACTGCTTCTCTTTATCGCCCTGCGCTACTAAAATTTGATTTTCCTTGATCGCTTCGGCGTCGCGGATCTTGGCGTTTTTGCGCGCTTCAGCGTCGATCTCGATCTTGCGCTGCTCCTGCTCGGCTTTTACGATCTCCACTTGCTTTTTGATCTCGGCCTGCTTGACGTCGTTTACCCGCACGACTTCCATCGCCTTTTCCTGCGTTATCTTTTGCTGATCCTTGATGAGCTGCTCGGCCTGCTCCTTTGAGATCGCGACCTCCCGCTCGTTTTCGACGGTCTTAAGGCCCACCATCTTATTGGCTTCCTGCTGGCGCACTTCGGTTGCTTGCGCGGCTTCGATCTCGGCGATTTGAGCGAGCTTGGTGTTATTTGCGACCTCGACGCGGCTTTCCTTTTCGATCTGGGATTTTTTCTTCTCCATTATGTTAAAGATAACCTTGCTGCCGCTGCTATCGCGGATATCCATCAGCTCGATGTTTTTAACGGGCTCGATACCCCAGTTTTCAAGCTGCGTCTTTACAGCCTTGGTAAAATCATCCCCAAGCTCGGAGCGGATCTGCAAGATATCCTCAAGCACGCGACTCGAAAGGATCGAGCGGATCGAGCCTTGAATGATGTTTGTGAGCTGATTATTAAGGTCTTGAAAATTATTGACGCGTTGCGCGGCTAAATTTGAATCCACGATCCTAAAAAACGCCGTGATATCGACTACGAAAGGAAGCCTGCCAAGATCATACGCCTCGTAATCCTCGATCTTGATGCTAAAGACCGAGACCGGCAAAACGATCTTCGTAACGCCCAGCGCCGGCACCCAACTCGGGAATTCGTAGTAGCTGTTACCGTTGCCGGTATCTTTGCCGTAGCTCGTCGTCTTGCGCGCGCTCTGGACGATATGCACCTCATTCGTCTCCACTACGCGCCTAAAAAACAGCGGCACGATGATAAAAAGCACCACCAAAACCCCAATGACGGCGCCGATCAAATATAAAATTTCACCCATTTTCTCTCCTTCAAAAATGCTAAATTTAAAATGGATTATATAAAAATTTACTTTGAAAAATAATAAATGATCGCGGCGGTGGCAGTTAAAATTTACGGAATTTTAATGAGATTTTTTGTAATATCTCGGCGTATATTTCAATACCGTTTAGGAGAAAAAATGAAAAAATTTTTACTACTGCTTTTTGCAAGCGCGCTTTTTGCGAGTGCGGCAGAGCTTAGAACTATCAAGGATATGGACGGCGCCGAGGTTAAAATCCCCGCAAACGTGGAGCGCATCGCGGCGCTTTGGCATGCGAACAACCAAATTTTGCTGGCCCTCGGCGGAGCGGATAAGATCGTCGCCACTACCGATAATATCAGCAAAAACGCATGGTTTCTTAAAATTTATCCGCGCCTGGCGCAGATCCCCGTGCTGCTAAAAAATAACGACGTAAATTTAGAGGAGCTGATGAGCCGTAACCCCGACGTAGTCATCATCTCAACCGCACTGGCGGGCGAAAATTTAACTAAGCAAGGCTTTACGGTTTTAAAGGCGTCCTTTAGCGACTACGAGCAGATGAGGCGCAGCATCAGGATGTGCGGCGATATGCTAGGCGGCGACGCGCCGCAAAGAGCGAAGGATCTGATCTCAAATTTAGATAAAAATATCGCTTTGGTTAGCGGTCGCACCGCAAATTTAAGCCCCGACAAGCGCCCGCGCGTCCTTCACATCGTAGGCGGAACCGATCTTTTAAAGATCGACGGCAAGGGCACGCTGATCGATTCTTGGATAGAGCTAGCCGGCGGCACGAATGCGATCACCGCCACCAAAGGCCCGATGAAAACGATCACCGCCGAGGAGATCATCGCTAGCAACCCGCAGATCATAATCGTGGGCGGCGATCACAACGAAGATGCGGTAGCTCAGATCAAATCTAGCCCGATCTACAGCGGTACGGATGCGGTCAAAAACGGGCGCGTTTACGGCAATCCGCGCGGGGTTTTCAACTGGGATCGATACGGCGCGGACGCGGTGCTTCAAATTTTATGGGCAGCCAAAACTATCCAGCCGGAGCTTTTTGCCGACATCGACATAAAAGCCGAAACGAAGGCGTTTTATAAAAAATTTATGAATTATGAGCTGAGCGACGCGGAATTTGGCTATATTTTAAAAGGACTTAGCCCGGAGGGTAAATAACGCGCGGCACCGAATCAACGGCATTAGCGCCGCACCTAGCAGGCAGCACCCATGCCGAATGCTCATCGTGTAGTAGGCGGCGGATACATCGGCACAGAATGTTTCATTGTGCGGCGGTACATCGGCGCCGAGCAGACCGCCCGTCCTATCTCGACACCGAATAGACAAATCGTCTAGTCATACGGGCGGGCGTCGTCGTATCGTCAAAACAAGCGCCGCTATCTCGCATTTTTGGCGCGTTGAAATGCGGATGCTGCTCGCATAAAGCGCAGATCTCATCGTTGCTCGGCGAGTCGATACCCGAATGAGCGGCGTTGCTATCGTATTGCCTTACCGAAGCGGCATCCCTAACGCGCGGCGTGCCGAACAAACAACGCGCCCGAATATGCAGTGCGAGGCGGAATAAAATTTAAACTCGCGGCGGGTGAAAAAAGACAAAGCAACGACAAGCAAACAAGGGCAAAACAAAGCTGCAAGATAAAATTTAAAGCAAAGGAAGCGGTCATGGAAATTTCATTTTTTACGACGCTTGAGCCTGCTCTAGTGGGCGCTTGGATACCCTCATTTGCGATGGTGCTGATACAGTTCGCGTATATGTTTATCTACAAAGAGGTCGGCAAGCGCGCTACCGATACCTCGTGGTACACGCTCGCGGATAAGCGAAATGCGATCATAAGCTCGCTGCTGCAAGTAGCGCTGCTCATTTTGTCGGTGTTCGTGCCGCTTAAGACGGGCAGCGCATGGTTTTGGATCGGAGCGGTGATCTACGTAGCGGCTTTTGCGGGCTTCATCAAGGCTTTTTACGACTATGCGGCGGCCCCTGCGGACAGAGCCGCACAAGGCGGCATCTACCGCCTATCGCGCAATCCGATGTATTTCTTTTATTTCCTAGGCATGGCGGGCGTTTGTATCGCTTCGGCATCGCTGTGGCTACTCATAGTGATAGCACCCTTTGCCATATACAACCATCTCGTGGTACTCGGCGAGGAGCGCTACTGCGAGCAAGCCTACGGGCAGGAGTATTTGGAGTATAAACGCAAGACGCCGAGATATTTTTTGTTCTTTTAAGGGGAGCAGCGCGCGATTGAGCTTTCAAGCAGGAGCGTAAATTTAGATTGAGCTTTTAAAATTTTAACCGGACTTGCGGGCTAATTTTAAAATTTCGCCCGAAATTTTAAGGACTTGCGAGATATAGGCTTAAATTTAGACTAAATTTAAGCCCGAAATTTCAAATTTGCTCGCCGTCTAGGCTAAATTTAAAATGGCACAGCACTTAAAACACCATTTTAAATTTGCGCTTGCGCGCACCGCAGCATCGTCAAGCGCGCGACTCCACTAACGGCAAAAGCAAACTATGACGGCGGCTGCTAAGCGAAGCTCAATTCACGCCCATATCCGCAAGCAGCCTAACTTCCGCTCGCATACGCAGACAGAGTGCTCGGATCCTCAGGAGCGAACCGATCGTCCGAGATAGCGTCATCCTCGCCCGAAAGCACGCTCATCGCGCTGATACGCGAGATTAGCAGGCGATCCTCGGCGATGTCGGCGCGATCCGAGCCGATAGTAAGCGACGTGATAGCCGTGCGCCCGATGACTGCGCGCCCGCCGTCCATCGTGCGAAGCCCCCAGATATCGTGCAGCACCGCAGGCTTGCCGTCCACCCGCCCTACGTAGAGCATCACGTGGCCGGGCATATACAGCAAGGTTTTATACGCCACGCCGTTTTTGCCGATGAAGCTTAGCTTTTCATCCGCGCTCATCCCTGCCAGTGAAAAACGCTCGCCGCGGCTCGATTGTGCCTTAGAATTTCGCGGTAGCCACAGCCCGAAATTTGCCAAAAAGTCTTTCGTCATAAGCGAGCAATCGCGAAGAAATTTATACCCGCCCCAGCCGTATTTTTGCCCGAGCAGGCTAGCAGCTACGATCTTTGAGTTTTGCTCATCAAGCGGCGCGGGCCAAAGCCTCGCATCCTCCGCGCTGGCGAAATATCTCTTGCTGCCAAACTGCGTTAAAATTTCGCCGCTAAATACGCTTCGTACGCCGAGCGTGCCGCCAAGATCGCGCTCGCCGCTAAAATCATACGGCAAAATCGTGCCGGTGCGCGCCCTAAAAAGCTCCGCGCCGCTTTCATCATAAATGGCGGCGCCCTCGCGCAGGATCGTTATAAATTTAGAATTTGCGTAGATATCCGCCTGTTGCGGACTGATGCGCTTTATCGCGTCGCTTCTGATCCAGCTCCACACGCCGTCGTTGCGCACGAACGCCCACGCACCGTCTCTGCTGTAATGCGACAGCAGCATCGGATAGCCCACGCCCACGGCGGAATTTGCGGCGTAATCAAACGGCTCGCCCTCCCCCGGCTCGCTCGGATCGCCGAAAATCGGCAGATCGCTCGGGATATTTCGCAGTAGTGCGTTTTTTACCGTAATAGCAGGCGCAGAGATCAGCCCGAACGCCTCTTCATTCGCGTTTATGCGGATGCTTTGGTAGATCGCGTCGTTATATATCCTGCCCGCGGCGTCAAAGTGGCGTCCCTTGGCGTAATTAAGCCCCCAAAACGTATCGATTTCAGCTTTAATCGGCGCATCGTCAAACCAAATTTTAAAATAGCGGCTCTTAAACGCGCTTCCGCTTATGTTTTGCACCGAAGCGGGAGCCGGCAGCCGCTCGCTGTTTTGAGCGTATTCGAGATCTAAAACCGCGGGATTTTCCGGGATAAACTTATGAGTGGCACAACCTGCGAGAACCAAAGCTGCGAAGATGAGAGATACTAGTCGTTTCAAACAAAATGCCTTTTAAAAAATTTTGGCTATAATTTTGCCAAAAAATAGGAAAAAACTTGATAAATTTCATTATCCAAAAGCTAAAAGATCGCAATATTTTCATCACGGGCGGCGCAGGCGTGGGCAAAAGCTACGTAATAAAAAGCGTCATCGAAAACTACCGCGCTCGCGGCAAGCTCGTCATCGTGCTCGGCAGCACCGGCATCAGCGCCATAGAGATCGGCGGCGTGACCGTGCATAGCTTCTTCCGCTTCGGCATTTGTAAAAACCACGAGGAGCTAAAGAGCTTCGATCGCAAACAAAGCGGCAAGCTAAGCGAGCTGCGAAAAATTTTAGCCCTCGCAGACCTCATCGTGATCGATGAAATTTCGATGATCGGCGCCGAGCTTTTCGAGATGATCTATCTTAGAATTTCAAATTCTAAATTTAACGGACGACTGCTCGTTACGGGCGATTTTTATCAGCTTCCGCCGGTGCGCAAAGAGGGCGAGAGCGCGCCGCGCGCGAGCCTATTTAGCGACTCGGATTACGCCTTCGGCTCGTATGCGTGGAGGCAGTGCGAGTTTTTTTACGTCGAGATGATAGGCTCCAAGCGCACCGCGGATGCGGCGCTATACCGCCTACTTTGCGAGCTGCGGCTCGGCATCGCAAGCGAGCAGACGGCGGAGCTGATGCGATCTTTGCTCATCGATGCCGCGCGAGTTGAGCCGAACGCTACGATAATCTCGGGCCGAAACGCCGAAGTAGATGCGATAAATAGCGCCAGATTAGCCAAGCTTAGCGCACCGCAGAGCAGCTTTGAAGGCGTTTATGAAGCGCTACAAAGCGGAGTGAGCGAGCAGAAAATTCAAAAATGGATCGCCTCGCTAAACGCGCCGCAAAGCCTGACGCTGAAAGAGGGCGCAAAGGTGCTGTTTACCGCAAACAAAAGCGGCGAGTTTTTTAACGGCGAGCAAGGCGCAGTCGAAAAGATCGAAAAAAGCTCCAGCGGCGAGATCGAAAGCGTAGTCGTAAAAAAGCCCTCGGGTATACTATGCCGCGTGGGGCTACAAACATACGAACTAAGCGAAATCGCCGCAAGCGGCATGGATGCCGAGCAGATCGTGCTGGCGCGGTATTATCAGTTCCCGCTAAAGCTCGCATACGCCATCACGATCCACAAATCCCAAGGCATGAGCATCCCGCAGCTCATCTGCGACATCGACAGGATCTTTGCCAAGGGGCAACTCTACGTGGCGCTTTCGCGAGCGACGAGCCTTGCGGGGCTGGGAGTGATATATACGCGCGCAGAGCCCTTGCTGCGGTATTTGCAGCGCAACGCAAGCGCGGATGAAGCCGTGGTGAAATTTTATCAAGAGAACGAATTTTATAAAATTTCGGATCAAAAAATTTAAGGAAACGTATGCAATTAGACAAAGCGATAGCGCTAAGTAGAGCCAAACAAAAAAAGTGCATTTGCAAGGTAGTGATGATCTATGCCAAGATAGTATTTTTGTATCTGTTTCCGTTTATAGTGATGTTTTCAATCGATGCGGTATTTAAAACAGACGACGATACGGATTACAAGATGATCGAAGTCTATCTTATCTACGCGGTGCTTTTAATTTGTTACGTTGCTTATATTTACGACGACATTACAGGCGCCGCTTATGAATATAAACTATTTTACAAAAAAGTTTTGGTGCGCACGGCGATCTCGCAGGCGTATCCGCAGCTTACTTATTCGCCAGGCCGCGGCATAAGCGCGAAGGAATTCAGGCGAGCGGGGATCTTTGCGAACTCCGACTTTATCAGCGAAGATGAGATAAAAGGCGAATGGGATGGGGTAAAATTTAGCCTCAGCGAGGCGATTAGAATCAAAAAGAACTACGATCTGGGCATAGATAATACTTATGCGAAGCTGGCTTCGCTTGCGAAGCTGGCTTCGCTTGCGATGAGCTTATATGATGCGTATATGGATTTTAGCGGTAGCGTGCTGATATGCGAGTTTAGTAAGAAATTTTACTCCCGAACCATTTTGGCAAGCCGCGAGCTGAATACAAAAATTTTAGGCGAGAAGGAGCTAATGGACAACGTCGTTTTTAATAGCGAATTTCGCGTGTTTACCGGCGACAAGGTTGAAGCTCGCTATCTATTGACGCCTACGTTGATGGAGCGACTAAATGAGCTGAAGCGATACTATTATAAATTTAGCATCAGTGCGGCATTTATGGATAATAAATTTTACCTATTTCTAAACGGCGCGCCGAACCGCTTCGAAACAGAGCTATTTAGCATACCTCCAACTACCGGAACGACATATGCTCACCAATACGAACTGGCTGAAATTTTAGAATTAGTAAGCGAGCTGGGCCGCATAACCGGCGAGCTAGAAAGCAAAATTTAATCGGCCCGCATAGTTTAAATTTAACGGGCTAAATTTGACCGCTCTATTACAGTCCCGCTTCGGCTCTTAGCCGCGCGGCGTACATCTCGCGTAGACGCGGTACGTATTTGCCGACCGTGCCGCCGCCGATCGCTCTGCCGTCTGCTTTTACGATCGGCAGCACCATCAGCGTCGCCGCGCTGATAAAGGCTTCATCGGCTTCATAAACCTCGCTCATTCCAAACGCCCGCTGCTGCACGCTAAGACCCGCCTGCTCGGCAAGGCCTAAGATCACCTTGCGGCGGATACCCGGCAGTATGTCGTTTGAAAGCGGCCGCGTGATAAGGACGTCATCTTTGATGATAAATGCGCTGGAGCTGGAGCACTCAGTAACGAGCCCGTCCTCGATCAAAAAACACTCATAAGCACCCGCCTTGTGGGCCTCGTGCTTTAAAATACACTGGGCTAAAAGCGAGATCGATTTTATATCGCGCCTGTGCCAGCGGATCTCGGGCAGGCTTACGATCTCGATCCCCTCTTTTGCGAGCGGATTATCAAAAATTTGCGTATGATACACAAAAGCAAAGACGCTAGGCTCTATGCCGCGGACATAATCAAAATCGCGCATCGCGGCACCTCTTGTGATCTGAGTGTAGAAAGCGCCCTCGCTCACGCCATTGCGCGCGATGAGCTCATATAAAATTTCCTCATATTTTTCGCGAGAATATGGAATTTTCAGCTCGATCTGCGCGGCGCTACGCTCAAAGCGCTCCCAAAAATCCGCTCTGTCGCAAATTTTAGAATTTACCACGGGTGCTACTTCATAGATGCCGTCTCCAAGCACGAAACCGCGATCAAAAGGGCTTATCGCAGCTTCTTTGGCTTTGCAAAATTTGCCGTTGATATAAACTATCTCGTCACCGCTCATTCCGCTGATTTCAAACATAATCGCTCCTTAAAATTTCGCGCCATTTTATCTTATAACAATTTAATTTAAGATATAATGCCGCAAAAATCGAAGGAACCCCGATGGATAGGTCAAATTTTAAAAGCAAGCTTTTAGATATTATGTTTCATGTATCGCACAAGCCGGTGCTCTTCCGCGATCTACTCGAAGCCAACGCCGAGTTTAACGACGGAATGCTCGTCGATCCTTCGAAGCTAAATTTTAAATTTAACTACGGCAAATCCTACGTGATCTTCGCCTGCTTTGCATTCGTCTGCGTTATGTTTTTGATAACGCTGACGCACGCGATGTTTGAAAAGATCGACTTTCACTTCTCCATTTTATTTACGATCATAGCGACGTCGGCGGTTTTTATCGGCTTTGATTGCTTTAAGGCGTGGGCTAGAAAGAAGCTTACTCACGAGCTCATCAAACGCGCATGGGCAAACCACTTTCTCTACTTTCCTTACGAAAAATACAGCCGCATAGTCGAAAATATCTACAACGAAGCGCTCAAAAACGACGTGCCTAGACGCGATTTGGAGCAATACGTGCTCAATAAAATCGTAGAATTTGACGCAAAATAACGATAAAATTTTAAAATTTAGCTCCATGCCTGCGCGAAATTTGCGCTGCTTCCGGAATTTTCAACGATATTATTCTGTAATTGAAGTTATATTTAAAATTTTTGAGATAAAATATCGTCGGTTTTGAAACTGAGGTTTTAAAACGAATATCAATTCACGATTAAGGAAATCGGATGAAAGTAATTTTTTGTATGATCTTTGCGCTTTGCGGCAGTATCTTTGCAAACAGCCTCGATAGCATAAGACAAAGCGGCACGATCAAAATCGGCATCAGAGAGGGTCGCCCGCCGCTTAGCGATTCTAAAAACGGCGAGTTTGAAGGGTTTGAAATTTCGCTGGCCAGAGCTATCGCTAAAGGAATCTTTGGCGATAAAAAGGGCGATATTAAATTTATCCCCGTCACGGCAAGCGAACGCATCCCCTCTTTAGTAAATAACAAAGTTGATCTAGTTATCGGCAGCCTTACCATAACGCCCGAGCGAAGCAAGCATATCGATTTTTCTATCCCGTATCTTTCCGTAAATTTTGGCGTTTTGACGCGTAAAGCCGATGCGATCAACGATATTTCACAGCTTAAGGATATGAAAATCTTAGTAGAGGGCAACGCAACGGCTCCCGAAGAGTATCTGAAAAAGGAAAAATTCCATAATCTAGTGCGCTGCAGTACCACAAACGAATGCTACGAAATGGTAAAAAACGGCCAAGCCGACGCCTATATAAACGACAACCTCGTAGTGTTGGCATACGGTGTCATCGATCACGCCTTGGAGGTGCCGTTTAAGACGCTGGGCTCGACGGAATTTATCGGCGTGGGCGTTTCGAAGGGCAACAAGGAGCTGCTTGAGCTGGTAAATGCAGAACTCATCAAGCTAAGCAAAGAGGGCTTTTTCAAAAAGGCTTATGAGGACACCTTCGAGCCATTTTACCGCGGCACCGCGG
>CALHQN010000252.1 GCA_938036585.1 uncultured Campylobacter sp. | reverse complement strand
CGATACCCGAGTCAAAAAACGCTATTTTCAAATCTTTATCCAAGGTTAAATTTAAAAAGAGATTATAACTCAAATTTGCGGCGATTTCGCCTTTGGACGCAAATTTTACCTTTTTGCGGTTGCTAGACCCGCGCCTTTATCGACGTACAAATTTGACGTTTTCGTTGCCGTTTTTAATCAAATTTGGCGTAAAATCGGCTAAATTTAAAAAGGATTCAAAGTGCAAGAAAATCTCGCCGCCGCAAAATACGAAATCTCGCGCACCGTCAAGGCCGATCTCGCCGCCATCACGCGCATTTATAACGCAAGCGTTTTAGAGCGAAACGCCACAGCCACGCTGCACCCCGTGGGCATAGAGGGGCGCGAAGCATGGTTTGACGCGCACGAGGCGGCAAATCGCCCGATATACGTGCTGCGCGAGATTTGCGAAGGAAATTTGACGAGCGGAGACGGCGAAACATTTGAAGCTGATTGCGAGAGGAAATTTGACCAAAAGGGCGAAAATTTGGGCGCGCAAAAGCCGGGCGTCGCAAACCAAAAAAGCGAAATCTTAGCCTGGGGCAGCCTCAGCTACTATCATCCGCGCGAGGGCTACCGCATCACCGCAGAGATCAGCGTCTACATCGCAGCGGACACTCGCGGCAAAGGATTGGGTGGACGGCTCGTAAAATTTATACGCGAAAGTGCACCAAAATTTGGCATCAAAAACGTCGTCGCGCTGATATTTTCCAGCAACGCGGCAAGCCTAAATTTGTTTGCAAAATTCGGCTTTGCGCGCTGGGACGAACTACCCAAAGTCTGCGATATGGGCGGCAAAATCGAGAGTCTGACGATACTGGGCAAGAAACTGGGGTAAATTAAATTTGATCCTGTAGATTAGAATACCTGTGCTTTTACCACGCTACATCTCAATCGCGCTACCAATAATTTCAGGTACCGCGCCGATTTTAACACTTAGCGGACTTAAATTTGCACGCTCTGGCGCAAATATAAACAGCTAAAATTACGCCGTAAATTTTATAGATATTATCAATTAAGCAAGCAAACTTTAACTCATTCTTAATATAGAAAGTTATAGTATTATTTTAAACTTTATTCCAAAGGAGACCCTATGAAGCACTTTTCACTCTCAAAGGCCGTTTTTATGGCGGCGAGTCTGGCCCTG
>CALHQN010000251.1 GCA_938036585.1 uncultured Campylobacter sp. | reverse complement strand
AATAAATTTAAAAGACGGCCCGCACCAGATATAGCGACGGCGGACACAAGGATAGATTAAAAAATGATTCGACTTATTAATCGACGATCAAATTCTAAATTTAATCTCTCGAAGTAGGCTGAAGAGTATTTGCTTTGATGCAAGCAGTCGTATATAAAAATCTCGCCAAAAAACCCATCTAAAGATCGGCTGCAATTTAAACTGAAAGAAAAATCTGGAGTTTAAGAAGTTGAATGGATGGGCTAATAGGGGTCGAACCTATATTCACAAATCCAGAGTTTGTTGTCCTGCCATTAGACGATAGCCCATCGCGAAAGCGGCATTTTATACAATTTTGCTTTAAAAAATCATAAGAACGTGCGAAATTTTAGAATTTTGCGAAATTTTAGGTTTAAATTTACGGGCCACGCCGCAATAAGATCGCAAACTTAACCCGCTTGTGCAAATTTAAATTTCAAGCGGCCGGGCGAAACTGAAAATATTTGAAATAAAATTTAAAATTCTTGCGCCGGAGCTAAAAATTTAAAAAATTTATTTCTAAACGGGAGCAAAAATTTTGTAGACAGCTCGCATCGCGCACAGAACACGCCAAATAGGTCCGCTTAAAATACATATAAAATCACCGCGGAACTCTCGCCGTTTATCGATTAGCCGCAGATGAAATATAAAATTTTGTCGTCAAAATTTAGCCAAATGTTGCGCGCAAAGTCCTTTGCTAGGCTATGGGATAAAATTTTATCGTTTAAGCTTAACGCAGATTGCGGTGCGGCGAAATATCAACGCCCGCCTTCAAAGCTCTAAATTTAGAAAATTTATGCCGCTCAAGCTCGCTTTAAAACTTCTCGTATGAGCTTTACGGCCTCTTTTGTATCCTCGCATACGAATTCGCAGCATGCCTCAAGCTCTGCGGCGCTGCCGTAGCCGCAGCACACGCCGACGCTTCGCACCGCGGCGGATTTCGCCGCAAGGGCATCAAGCTGCGTATCTCCGATCATAAAAACTTCGCAAAAATCGCAAGCTTCGTCTAAATTTACGGCGCAGGTTCTGCTAAAATTTTTACTTAAAACTTTGGCGGAATTTTTACCAGAATTTTCGTTTAAATTTCGCCTCGGAATTTCGCTGAAATTTTTGCCCGAAATTCCGCTGTAAATCCCTAAATTTTCGAGCGCCTTTAAGATCGGCTCGGCGCTTGGTTTAGGGTTTTTCACATCCTCGCGCCCGACGATGGTGCAGAAAAATTCCGCAATGCCCAGATGCTGTAATAAAATTTTAGAAAATTTCGATGTCTTGGTCGTCACGACGCCTAAATTTGCAAACTCGCTCGCTTCCCGCACCGCCTCATGCGCGCCACTTAACAGAACGGTCTGATCCAAAAATATCTGCTCATATCGCTGTTTGTAAGCGCGCACGAAATCCTGCACATCCTGCGTCGCACCCAAGCGCTCAAACATCACTTCCAGCGGGTGCCCGATGAGTCTTTTAATCTTCTCATCG
>CALHQN010000250.1 GCA_938036585.1 uncultured Campylobacter sp. | reverse complement strand
AATCGCAAAGATGCTAGGCCTCGGCTACCCCGGCGGCGCACTCATCGAGGAGCTTGCAAAAGGCGGCGAGCCGAAGTTTGAGCTGCCCGTGCCGCTAAAGGGCGACAGGCGGCTGGAGTATAGCTTTTCGGGGCTTAAAAACGCTGTGCGCGTGCAGATAGAGAAGCTAAAAGAAGCGGGCAAGCTGGATAAGCGGGCGATGCGCGATCTGGCGCGCTGCTTTGAGGACGCGGCGTGCGCGCACATACTGGATAAATTGCAGCGGATCTTTGAGCTGCGCCGATTTGAGCGATTCGGCGTCGTGGGCGGAGCAAGCGCGAACTTGCATCTGCGCGGACTTTTGACGGATTTGTGCGAGCGGGCGGGCTGCGAGATGCTTTTTGCGCCGATGAAATTTTGCTCCGACAACGCCGCTATGATCGCGCGCGCGGCGATAGAAAAGCTGCGTAAAAAGGATTTCGTCGCGCCTACAGAGCTTGAGATCATTCCGCATCTAAATCTACGCTCGGCGTTTGAGTGAAATTTTAAAATTTACAAATAGTCTGCGTCCGCTAGCGGATTCTTGCGCACTGGACGTTTGAGTAAAATTTTATTTCGCGCTCGCTCGCGGTTGGATTTTGGATAAAATTCACTTTGAATTTACACATCGCGTTTCAGGCTCACGCCACGTTTTGCCAAACTCCTTTCGTGCTCGCACCACCATCGATGCCGCTGCCGCTGCGCACGTCCTTGTCGCTTGCAATGTCTACCAAAATTTGATCGGCTTTGTTAGCTTGTCGTTTTTATCCTTTCTTAATCATGCAGAAAAGTTACGACTTCATGTTCTTTTGGCAGGAACTTTCTACCGTGTATGCCACTTTCGCCATATTCTATCAAAGCTTCATTAAGCGCCCTATAAAGTTCATCT
Organism: uncultured Campylobacter sp.; assembly: GCA_938036585.1. GTDB lineage: Bacteria > Campylobacterota > Campylobacteria > Campylobacterales > Campylobacteraceae > Campylobacter_B. Next base: position 739 of record CALHQN010000250.1, on the reverse strand, counting down.
AACGAAATTCCGTCAAGACTAGAATATATACTTTCTAGCTTATATTTGATAAAAAACGGATTGTCCACGAGCATTTTACTAGTAGTCTCGTCATAAATTCGCCTTATATCAAGCTCGATAACATTGCCCTTATAGCATAAAATATAAATCTCCTCACCCGTAAATCCATCTCGTGGATCTGGTAAGTGCGGATCACACACAAAGATAAACCAAATATCCCTCTGCCTATCGATGACCCAATCAAGCTGCTCTATACGTTGATCGCCCAATGGAAGTTCACCAAAATTTACTCTGGAGCTATTTACTATGTCAATAACGCCATATTTCTCAATATCTTCTTTCGAAATATATTCCGCAACAAATGCCATTTTCCACTCCTTAAAATTTAATTCTCGGATTATACCGCGATATGTTTATATCCGCCTATGCGCTAATAAATATGGCGTAGGAATTAAATTTATAATTGATTTTGCCTTGAACCGCGCGCAACGCTCTCGTTAAAATTTTTAAAATTTTAAAGTGCAACTTAAATTTACAGCCGCGGCTCGGCGCGCGCCAAAGTGCAGGCCGCCGCCGTATGTTTGAAATCCCGCCACAAATCGTGCGGCGCTACGTATTCAAAACCCGCACATATCAAGCGCTGCGATGACATGCAGAGCCGAGCGGGCTCGGTAAATTTCGCCACGGCGTGCCTAAGCTTCTATCGCGTAGGGGATTTTATCTTTCGCGCCGGCGCCCG